>NZ_JBHIQZ010000004.1:16981-139055 GCF_042196865.1 Bartonella sp. AC130YNZD | reverse complement strand
TTTTGAGGAAATGTCCGTGACATATGTTTTTGTTATCTGATCAATTTTATTGAAAAGTTGCGTGAACACTGTAAAGTCCATGGAATTCCTCTTTAATGAATTTTCAACTTTTTATATGCTTTTTAAGCATTTTTCGTTGAACTTTTTAAGGATAAAATTAAACTTCGTAGACCTTTTTGATCTATGAGAGAGAATCGAGTATTACGCATTAACTTTTTCTTTTTACGAGCATACAGGGAAATAATATACAAAACGTTATTATAAAAGCTTTACCTAATAAATCTTATGGTAGGCATTTTCGTGTTTTTACTATTCAAAATTTTTATGTTATGCTTATCTTTCTGTTGTTTGATAAGTGTATGTTCAGCATTGCGTAAATGTGTAACCATTTGTAGTTTTGCTGTTTCATTTTGTAGCATAGCAAGCATTCCAATTATATGTGCTTGTAACTCAGCAATACTTTTTAGATCTTTTGTTGTCGTGATTTCTTTTAATAGTTCTTCAATTTGCTGAAAACGATTGTTTGCTTCTTGAAAAGTTTTTAAACTTACGGCTTTATCAGTGATGGCTGCATATTGGATGCGCTTGTTGATAAAACTGCTAGATTCATGGATAGTGACAGGAATTTCTTCTTCTTTTAAAATATTTTCAAGTGATGTAGATAGAGCAGAAGTTTTATTTCTATTGTAGAGATTCTCTGGATTTTTGAGAAAAAAGCTACTGTGATCTGTTTGTACATTTTTAAGCTTTTTAGTGTCGAATTTTTGGCTTCCCGTTATAGATTCGTGTATCTTTTTTGTTTCCTCAAGTTGTTTTTTTAGCATATCGAGAAGTTGGGCATCAGGTGGCGCTTTCTTTTGCTGTGGAGTTTTTTTAGGCTTTGATCTATTTGAAGATGACTTTCCAAAAAAATTGGGCCACGTCGTTGGGACTGATGCTCCCAAATCCGCCGCCCCAGCGCCCCAAACCCAAGCCATCGCTGGGTTTGAAATCCCTAAAGTTATTACAACTACTATTGAAATGACCTTTTTTTTCATGTTTCCCTCCTGTCATTTTTTGCGTGCTGTAAGAAAATTGGCAACCATATTGCTGGATCATCACCAACTTCTGCGATAATGCTTTCGGCTAACTCTGCGTTATCAGGCGTTCCTGATAACACCAAGAGCTCGTCACTAAAGTCGTGTTCGATGGTTTTTCCATCGCGTGTCAGATGGAATTTACCAAGATTCAGTTCTGCAAGCGCAGATTGATCACCCTGCTTAATGAGGAATTGGCGACTAAACTCACCAAGTCCTTTAACGAGTTCAAATTCGGCATCTGTTAGTTTAAAGCCTTTTGTATAATCTTCATAATTTGCTTTGGGATTGGCTAGAAAAATGTAAGTTGCACACTGTTGAATGAGTGTTTTGGCAATATTACTTTCCAAGGCATCGCTAGGCTCTTGTGTTGCATAAACAAAAATACCATTTTGTTTACGGATAGTCTTTTGTTTATTTTTCGCTAAATCCTCAAAGTACGGATCTTGCAAAGGCTTCCAAAACTCGTCAAAGATATACATAAATCGCTGTCCGCTAATCATGCCTTCTGTGCGGTAAAGCAAATACATCATCACTGGAGTGCGAGTTTCAAAATTATCTAAGAATTCCGTGATATCAAAACCGTAAATTTGATGTGTTGAGAGATCAAGAGCATCATGGGGATTATCAAACAACCACCCATAATCACCACCTTCACACCATTTTAGTAAGCGAGCATGAACAGATGGGTGAGCATTATAATCACTTAAACGTGGATTTGGTAAAAATTGTACTAGAAAGGACAAACGACGGAGTGATCTGTCAATGTTAGCACTCATAACAGACATAACTGCTTTGTTAATTTCTTCTTCGTCGTGATGCGTGACTTCACCGCCAGCTTCTGCCAATTTTTTAACAAATTGTTTCAGAAAAATAAGATTTTCTTGTGTGGGTGGGAGTTGGAAAGGATTGAAACCACTTTTTCTGCCTGGCTTGAATGTTAAATATTTTCCACCCATCGCCCGAATGGCAATTTCCATACCACGATCTTTATCAAAAACAACAGTTGTCGGCTTAAATTTTTGTGCTTGTGCTAACAAAAAGCCGAGTAACACGGTTTTACCCGAACCAGATTGTCCGATAAGCGCGGTATTACCAAGTAAACGTTTATCTGTTGAGTCCTCTTCAAGTTTGGAGGCATGAAAATTGAAATAAAGCGGCGTTTTACTGGTTGTTTTAAGAATTGTGACGGCTGGTCCCCATGGGTTGCCAGTGGGTTTTCCTGACATAAAGTTATGAAAAGATGAAAATGATAAAAAGTTCAATGATGTAATCGGAGCAGGACGCGGTCTCCATTTCCAATTGCCAGGAAGTTGTGCCCAATAGCCAGCCTCTATAGCTAAGTCTACAGGTTTGGGTAGTACCGCAACATCTAGTAATGCTGCACTTGCTTTGGCCATATGGTCGCGAACTTGTTGAATTGTATCACCATAGATCGTCAATGTGCAGTGATGTTCTCCCATGACAAAATGCCCACTGATAAGCTGGTTTAGTGCTTCATCAATTTGTTCAATTTGGCTCGTTGCCACATCTCGTGCATCAATCAGATTACGCTGATGCCGTTGTAAATAATCTTTAGCAGCATGTCGGGAGAGCACCGAAAAGCTCTGTGTCAATACGAACTCGAAGTCACTTTCCAACAAAACATTCAATTGTCCTGGTTTGGTTGTTGCATCATATTCTTTAATTTCCAGCATTCCAAATCGACGCATTCCACTGGTTGTTCGCAGTTCACCAAGAGCGCCCCATTTTGAGAAAAAAGGTCGATTGACAGACATATAGTCAGCAAAACGGTCATGGCAAATTGGCATAGGGCGATATTCACCATTGACAAGCATTCCAAGGAATTCAAGTGCAGAAGAATAAACATGCCCATTTTTTTCATAAGCACCAAGAAGTTCTGCACCGTAACGGTTTAAAGATTGGCCTAAAGTACGATTGATGTCATTGAGTTCTTTGATACATGTGTCTTGTCGCATCTTTTTTTGATCAAGCGTTTCACGTTCATGTTTAGAAAAGAACGACATAATTTTATCCGCTATCGGTTGAAAAATGACAGTCAGATATAAATCATTGACCATCAAATTATAACCAGTAAAGCTTTGTCGATATTTTTCATCAAGTTGATAGCAAAACATTTGATCAAATGTTGAATCAGGATATTCATAAACACGGCGGCGCACAATATGCGTCCAAAATGATAAATTGGCTGATGCAAGACCCCGTAGAGTATTGTTAAGCTCTTTTATCCATTGAAAAATATCTTCTTCTGAAGCGCTTTGATGCGAACGCCCGTCAATTTTCCAAATTGACAAATATTCCGCATTTTTAGTAGAAATAATCGTATCTGTAATATGATGTGAATAAGGCAGAAACAGGCTTACAGGTGTCTCTGATGCAAGGCGTTTGCTGCTTTCAACAGCTGTCATGCTTTATCTCCTTTTACTATAATCAGAGGGACTATAACTTGATGCGCCCCAAAAACCTTTGTTGCGATTGCGAAATTTAGTATCGATCCATAACCACCAGATACGAAACGCCTTATCATCGTTTTTAGTAATTTGCACCATAATAAACCATAATGGAGGTGCTATAATCCACAAAAAGATACTTACTGTCATAGCAATAACAGCAACCCCCATAACCATAACGATAAATGGCATCATGGGAACACCCCATATCGTTGGAACACGTGTTGCTCCCTTGAATAGGGGGAATTCTTTTTTTTCTTGCGATTTCATGGAATGTTCTCGTCACTGGAGGTGAAATAATATGTGGCTAATATAAAAAGCTGCACCAGCAATAATGACACTGAATGCCCATCGCATAAATGTAGCTCTTGCGATAATGCGAAATATATAAATAAGCAAAAGTAACAAAAGAATGATAGCAGCAACGATAGGAATAATTATACTTAATCCATATTGCATCCCTATGAAAACATTTAAACTCTTTGTTTCCGTCTGAGCATATGCAGATTGAGTTATTAATAACGCAATAAAAGTTATAAAAATAGCACTAATCTTACATATTTTTGATTGAAGCGTATTTAATCGTTTCATATCTTTTATCCCCTTTTAATTAAAGTTGCTATAAATAATATTCCTTTTTTCGTAGTATGAGCGATATTATTACCGGTACAAATCTATAATCAACGAATATTAAAAACATTACGTATTATACTAATTTATGCTTTACCTGTAAATAGCAGTGTAGCAAGTTGGGTTGCCGAGCCAGCAATGACAACGCCGATTGCCCACCGTACAAACGTATCTTTTCCTATGTAGCGGCCTGCGTAACCAATTGCTAAGCACAAAAGTATCACGGCAGCAGCAACAGGAATAATATTGGTAATAAGATCTGTTTTTAGAGCATTTAGAGCTTTTTCAGCAGGAGCTAATTTTGCATTTGCATATGCAGACTGTGTTATAAAAAACGCAATTATAGCTGTAGAATTTACTATGATTCTGTTGTTATTTTGTGTTTGGACATTAATTAATTTTTGCATATTTCTCTCATTAAGGTTATAGATAACATTTTGTATCATAGTTGCTATCTTTAGTTTTAACTAACTGTACCTGTGAATAACAGCTTCGCAAGTTGGGTTGCTGATCCAGCGATGATAACACCGATTGCCCATCGTATAAATGTATCTCTTTCAATGTAACGTCCTGCGTAACCAATTGCTAAGCACAAAAGTATAACGGCAGCAGCAACAGGAATAATATTGGTAATAAGGTCTGTTTGTAGAGCTGTTAAAGCGTCTTTAGCATTCTTTATTTCTGCATATGCGGGATACGTTATAAAAAACGCAGCTATAGTCGCAGAAATTACAATGATTCTGTTGTTATTTTTTGATTGAAGGTTGATTAGTTTTTGCATATTTTACTCTTATTAAAGTTTCATGAATGCTTTGTATTTCTATCATAAATGGAATAGAATTTTGCCATATTAATAATTATTAGATGCAATTTCATCTTAAAAACATTTTGTATTATACTTATTCACACAACACCTGTGAATAACAGCTTCGCAAGTTGGGTTGCTGATCCAGCAATGATAACACCGATTGCCCATCGTATAAATGTATCCTTTTCGATGTAGCGCCCTGCATAGAGAATGGCTAAGCATAAAAGTATAACAGCAGCAGCAATAGGGATAATGTTTTTAATGAGGTCGTTCTGTAAAGCCTCCAAAGCAGTTTTTGCATTTGTTAATTTTACTTGAGCATATACAGAATTGCTCATAAAAAATATAATTAAAGTTGCAGAAATTTTAATATTTTTATTTCTAACTATTGTTTGAAGGGTATTTGGTTGTCTCATATTGTTTGTCTCAATTTAGATTTCTCTTTAGAATAAAAAGATATTTTATACTGAATGACTTTAATATTCATTCTCATTACGCGCCTGTGAATAACATATTTGCAAGTTGGGTTGCTGAACCAGCGATAACAACACCGATTGCCCATCGTACGAATGTATCTTTTCCGATGTAGCGTCCTGCATAAGCAATTGCTAAGCACAAAAGTATCACGGCAGCAGCAAGAGGGATAATCGCTTTCAAGTCTGTTTGGAGAGCAGTTAAAGCTTTATTGGCAGGATCTAAAACTACTGCTTGGGCTAACACAGGATTGGCCATAAAAAACACAGTTAAAGCTGCAGAGGTTTTAGTAGCTTTATTCCGAATTATTGTTTGAAGAACTTTTGATTTTTTCATATTGTTTATCTCAATTTAAATTTCGCTTTAGGATAAAAAGATATTTTATACAGCATGACTTTAATAGTCATTTTTATTACGCGCTTTTGAATAACATATCTGCAAGTTCAGCTGCTGAACCAGCGATAACGACCCCGATTGCCCACCGTACGAATGTATCTTTTCCAATGTAGCGCCCTGCGTAAGCAATTGCTAAGCACAAAAGTATCACGGCAGCAGCAATGGGGATAATATCTTTCAAGTCTTTTTGGAGCGCTTTTAAAGCGTTGTCTGCAGGAGTTAAAACTACTGCTTGGGCTAACACAGGATTGGCCATAAAAAATACAGTTAAAGCTGCAGAGGTTTTAGTAGTTTTATTCCAAATCATTGTTTGAAGAGTTTTTAATTGTTTCATATTGCTTATTCCAATTTAGATTACAGTTGGTATTAATCTCTTTTTTGATATAGTTTGTTATTTCACTAAATAAAAATACAGAAATCTCAGTTTCTTTTTATAATAGAGACACTTCGTGTTTAATAAGATTTATCAGGTGTTTTTAAATAACAACCCAGCAAGTTCAGCTGCTGAACCAGCGATAACGACCCCGATTGCCCACCGTACGAATGTATCTTTTCCAATGTAGCGCCCTGCGTAAGCAATTGCTAAGCACAAAAGTATCACGGCAGCGGCGATAGGGATAATTTCTTTCAAGTCGTTTTGGAGCGCTTTTAAAGCTGTATCTGCGTTTTTCAAACCTTTTGCTGTTTGAGCCCATACGGAATTGTTCATAAAAAATACAGTTAAAGCTGCGGAGGCTGCGGTAATTTTATTATTATTATCGTTCAATTGAAAATTGATTAATGTCCTCATATTGTTCAACCTTATCAAATTGCATTTGGCGTAAGTGGTTTCTCCATGAAATAAGGAATAATTTTATTGATGTGAAATAAAAGCAGAGAAACCTAAATTTCTTTTTTACGAAAGAAGCATTTCATGTTTCAAAAGATTTATTAGTTGGGTTTAAATAATAAACTAGCAAGTTCAGTTGCTGAACCAGCGATAACGACACCGATTGCCCACCGTACAAATGTGTCTTTTCCGATATAGCGCCCTGCATAACCAATTGCTAAGCACAAAAGTATTACGGCAGCAGCGATAGGGATAATCGTTTTTAAATCTGTTTGAAGCAGTCCTAAAGCTTTTTTTGCAGGATCTAAACCCGTTGCTTGGGCGAATACAGGATTGATCATAAAAAATACAGTTAAAGCTGCAGAAAATGCAGCAATTTTATTACGAGCTGTTGTGTGAAGAATATTTAATTGTTTCATGTTCTTTATCCTGATTAAGATTAAAACTCCCACAAATGACCCCTCGTTCATGAAGAAACTTAAAGAGATATTTTGGATCAGCCCAAGTTCTTAGTTTTCCTCTTTGTGTAAGTAACGTATATTTATTTGGTTTTCCGGTGATTGGATCATCGGAAATAAACGTGAAATACCATTCTCTTTCTGAAAGCATCACGACTGTAATCTCACGTGCTGCTTTTTGACTAAATGCCATATCAACGCTGTTTTGTTCTATCATTTTCATTATTTTTGCCCTCAATTAGAAGAGATTTTTTCAATCTTACTAATTAGAGCTTTAACATTTTCTTATCTACCTTTCATTATAACATCCTATCAAAATTTTGGGTTTTCGTGAAAATATCAATCATCACTCAGCGATTTTCTTGATGAAGAAAAGTCTTCAGCTGAAAAAGCATCGTGGGCGCTACTTTCTTTATGTGTAAATGCATCTTCCTCCCCTTTTGAAGAGAGAGGAAGAGAATCTACTTTAGTTGTCTGTTTCGGTTCTTCTTTTTTTAGCTTTACAGGCTCCTGCAAGTCTTCATTTCCTCGTACAGCAGCTTTTACTCCAATATATGAAGTAATTTTCTGTATAGAGGCGCTGTTTGAGTTTTCTGTATTGTAAAAATTCAGCACAGACTGCAAAGTCGCTTTTTCCAAGATGCACTTTGATGTTGTTTGTTTATAGCAGTAAGTTAAAGCGCTTTGTACAACTGTAATATTTCTGCAAAAATCAAACGCATCAAAAAGAGAAAACAATTTCACATTTACAACATCAATTTGCCCTAAAATTATGTTAAAATTATGTTCACTCTGTTTAGCTGTTGCGATTGTTTCTTTAAACTGAGATGATTGATAGAACAAGTTATCTTTATCATCTGTTACATAGACATTGTCCTGCGTTTCTTGTTCGGCAACAACTGAAAATGTCATGGGAGGCATATTGGATATGTATGCAGCAGCAAAAAATGTGAAATCTGGGACAATCATTAGCAATACACCTTATTATGAAGAATTTTATTAATACAAATGCTAATTCTGTATTGTGCTTTTTCTCGTTGTCTTTTGATTTTATAAATTTGCAGAATGAGATTGTTTAGCTTAGAATATTCCTTGTGATTATTGCTTTGTTCTCTTCTAAGAATATTTCTAATATATGCGAATATCCAACCAACGAGATAAAAGTGTGGAATAAAATAGAGCACATTACGCCAACCAATATTATTGGAATCACGAAGAAAGGCACTGCTTTTAAAAAATAATAATCTTTGATGATGTATTGAAGCTGCTTGTTTTATATAATTCTCTAGTTGCAAAAATCTTTTCAAAAAAAATTTATACGAAGTAAAAAGCCGTTGTGTATGAGGGGAGGTTTTCTTGTCATAATGAACTACACCATCATTATACAGAGAGGACTTGTTCTTTGTTGCGTATTGCCATAACTTATAGAGTGACGATTTATATTTACTTTTGACTACTGATTCATGAGAGTCAGAGAGGTGTGATGGTGTTTGAGCACTGCATTTAGCAGTTCCAGCGATTGAGCTGAAAAAAGATGCAGTGGCGGTAATTGATATACCAATAAACAGTTCTTTGTGGCTCAAAGCACATCTCCGTCAAAGTGATATATGTATCGTAATTTTAATTTCGATAATAAATAGACAAAAATTGTCTATGATTGTGTTAAAAATATGGCAATAAAAAATTCTTTTTTGCAAGGGGAGTAATCAAGGTGAATGATCTCAAGAATATGAATTTTGATGAACTACAAGAGATGCGTACACAAATCGATGTGGAATTAAAAAAACGGCAAGCAAAGGAAAAGCAAAATGCGCGACGAAAAATTCTTGAAATTGCTAATGCCCATGGAATTGATATCGCTGATCTTGTGAGCAAAGAGCGCCATTATAGAAATCCCAATAACCAATGGGAATTATGGAATGGGCGTGGACGTAGACCTAAGTGGATTAAAGAGTGGTTGGAGAATGGGTATACACTTGATGAACTCGAAGTAACGTAACACGTGTGTGATCTTTACAAGATAAGGGAATACCAAAGAATGTAAATGCAAGAAGTATGCTCTTTTGGGTAATTTGATTGTATAAACATACTGAACGAATATATTAAAATATTGAGTTACCAAATACAATGATAGGGAGCGTGAAAAAGTTTATTTAAATGCAAAAGGTCTTGTTGTTATAATCTGGCAAGCATAATGATGATGCCAGATTGGAATATTGTAATTGCTTTTGGCATTTGAGAGAGGGGGATATTTTACTTCTTTTTATCGTTTCATTAACGTTGATCTTTTTAGTCTATGTAAATAAAGAGTTTTATTGATTATTTACAAAAATGGTCGAAATGAGAATAATTTATTGCATAGAGATTTTAACTCAATATGTAAAATGATACTTTTATCAATTAATATGTTAATAAATTAGCATACTTATATTTTTGAAATACTGTTCTGTAGAACAAGCCTGATGTTATAGATTTTGTTTGGTCTTTTTTCTGTAAGATTATATACGAGGCATTTACTTTATTTATCGTTCGTTTAGTTGAGATGAGTGAGTATATAGAAAAATGGAAAATTTCTATGGCTGTTATGGGTTTTATAGAATTTATGACATATTTCTGAGCGTTTGTGATTAAAATTCATTTATGAGCGTTTATGAATAATGAATAAAGAGCGTATTTGAAAATAAAAGGATTGGATCATTTCTATTGCGGTTTATCTTCTTTTATGGTGTGAAATAGGGGGTGATATGCAGGTTTACAATTGTGTATGATGGTATAGAGTACGGAAAACTTTGTTATATATTGGAATATTTTTTCTAAAGTCGTGTGGTATTTCCACAATAAGTTAAAGAGTTTGTCTGAGAAGCAGAATGCCCCAAACGGAATACATTTATGTTTCCAATTTACGCACTTTTTTAAAAGAAAAATTTTTCAATGCAACTAAGCTTATTTTATAGCGCTTTTCGTGAATAGTATAACGTAAAAGTTCCTATGATCATATAAAATCCATTGTACAGCACCATTTGTACTTCAATAAAAAGTGTAAGCCGGCGTCCTTATACACTTTACTCGCCTCCAATGTTGCTAAAGTCCTTAGTTCTCGAGAGGGGGAGACTTTTTGTTGCTTTGTTTAATTGTTTTTATTTATACGACACTTTCGCTTGTGATGTGCAAGCGAATGATTTTGATTGCTTCAATATGAGAGAGATTTGAAATAAGGGTATTTTATGATCTTTAGATTTCTCACTCAATATGAGAACAATGAACTTATTATTATAAATAAAAGTGTTGTGTGCTAAAAAGTCTTGTTTATTTTGTTATGCCGTGAGATGGCTTCTTTTAAGGTGTGGTGATATAAGGTAACCTCTTTGAGACATTAAACGTTTTTTCAGTGCATGGTGAATATTCTTAGAATGTAGCTTGCTTGTCGAGTTTTATATTAAATGAAATATGGGAGGAGGAAGTCAAGAAAAAATTACTCGACAGGAATCCGGTTTGTAAACAGATTGGATGAGATAGGAATTTTTTGTTCTTTGAAGGAGGAAGGCAAAGGTTGTAAAAAAAGTGAAATAGTATGAATTTTTGCTTAAAGTGGGAAGCCGTGTAGAAGACGTGGAGCATTTGGAGAGAGTCCGGCAGCTTCTTGAATGAAGTATTTTTTTATTTTTGGTGCTTGATTAATGATTCCAAGTCCGGTATCGCGGAGCATCCGTAAAAGAAGGCTATCATTAGAAAAGAGTTTATTAAGCCAATCATTGCTTAAAGCCATACGGACAATTTCAAAACGTCTCCAGCTTTGATAGCGCTCTAAAGCCGTGAGGGAGCCAATGTCAAGACCTAGTCGTGCTGTTTCAATAATCACTTCAGCCAGCGCAGCGCTATCGCGTAATCCTAAATTGAGTCCTTGTCCTGCAATGGGGTGGATGGTATGGGCGGCATCGCCAATGAGAGCAAAACGTGGTTTAACGCATTGACGTGTTAAAGAAAGACTCAAAGGAAAAGCTTGACGTTCGCCATCCCAAGAGAGTTTGCCTAATCGATGGCCAATGCGTTTTTCGAGTTCTGTTTCAAAAATAAGTGCATCAGCTTTGAGATAATATTGCGCAGTTTTATGATCTTCATTCCACACAATGGCGGATCGGTTGCCTTTGAGAGGGAGAAGAGCAAAAGGACCGGCAGGTAAAAAATGTTGAATTGCTTGACCATTATGGGGTTTTTCATGTTCAACTGTGCAGATGATTGCTGTTTGTTTATAGGGATGAGAAAAGTTTTTAAGATCTGCTTTTTGGCGTAATTTCGAATGGGCTCCGTCAGCTGCAATAAGCAATTTTGTTTGCCAAACCTCTTCATTATTTAAAGTGACGGTTGTATGTTGGTCTTCTTGATGAAAATCAATGACACGGGTGTTTGTAATAACAGGGATATTGAGATCTTTGACACGTTTTTTTAAAGTGTTGATGAGTTCTCTATGCTCTACCATAGCAGCAAAGGGCTCGCCGGGATTAATGTCGCCTTCAAAGGTTAAAAGAGTGGGTTTGACAGGATCATTTGTGCTTGTATCTGTGATGATCATTGAATGAATGGGTTGCGCATAGGGTTTTATAGATTCCCAACATTGTAATTGTTTTAACATACGAATAGAAGCAGCAGCAAGGGCAATGGTTCGTATGTTAGAAGCAGGGGTATCTCCTTGTGGAGCAGCATCAACGATTTTTATTTTCAGATTAGGGGCTGTTTGCTTGAGTGCTATCGCTAGGGTTAAACCGACAGCTGCCCCCCCTGCAATGAGCAGATCACATTGTTTAGTTTTATGAGATTTAATTTTTTTATTGGGTTGTACGTTTTTATTGCGATTAGAACACACAATACTTCTTCCATTGTTTATAGTTTGCTTTCTTTTAAAAAGAATATCTTTTTACATTGCCTAAAATATCTTAATTTTTACTTTTCTCTCTGCTTTACAAGAACGAGGTTTCTTTTTGGCGCCAATCTGATGACGGATTGGTTTTTCAGAGTTTTTCTGCTTAATCATTTATGTGATTCATCTTACAGATTTATCGGATAAGCTTTTTTGAATATTCCTCTTCAATTCTTTTTACACTTGGTTGATAAAAAAGAAAACTAAAAATAAACAAAGATGGTCGTGTATTTTTTAAGTTGTGTGAGTTACTTCAGTATGCCTGTCCTGAAGGGAGTATTTAGTTAGTATGATAGATAAAAAATTGTGGTCATTCGTGATGGTTAAAACAGTATTCATATTTTGCCGTTATCATGATGTAGCATAAAAAATATTATTTGTTTAGGAAGGTGCCTATAGGACCCATGTGACATTTTAACACATGAGGTGTTTTTTGGTTGATCGTGTGATAAATATCTTGGGAGAGCTTTTTGTGTGCCTTATGAAGGATAGTCTCTTAGGGTGGTGATATATGAGTGATATGAAGTGGTTAGAAGGTAGAACGCGCTAGATAAGACGTCGGATTGTTTACAGGCTATTTGTTTACAGATCGGTACAGAGTTTTAAGCTTCATCCTTTTTTAAGAGAGAGGGAGTTATAACTCTTTAAAATATGAAAGTTTTGTATTTGGAATTGATAGATGCACCGAAGTTCTTCTCCTTATGATTCATTAGAAGTGCGAAATTCTCAAGGTTCGCGTCTTATTGAGATGTTTTTACGTCAGATAGGGGTATTTATTGGGCTTGGGCTTTTGGGCTTTATTATTTTTTGTGTGTTTGCTTTGGCGACGTGGAATGTTGAGGATCCATCTTTAACCCATGCAAGTACAAATGAGGTTACAAACCTTATGGGGTGGATGGGGGCAATTTTTTCAGATTTTATTATGCAGTTTTTTGGCTTGGCAAGTCTTTCTGTTTTGTTGCCACCGTTATTTTGGTCTTTTCTCTTGTTGGCGCAAAAGAATATCTACAATTTGACTTTGCGCTTTTTTTTATGGGTGCTATCAACGATTTGTTTTTTAATTGCTTTTGCCCTTATGTCACCTGTTGCTTCTTTTACTTATTGGCCATTGCCAATGGGATTGGGAGGGGTTTTAGGAGATAAAGTTTTAAGTGTTGCTTCTTCAGTCTTTCCTCTTTTTCTTTCTCCTCCTTACACGGTGTTTTTCAGTGTTGTTTTTATTCTTTTAGGTTTTTTCACCGCTGCTTTTGCTGGTAATGTGATATGGCGGCGTCGAACAAAGAAAAGAAAAGAAAAAAGCATTCCAAAAGACGAAATCGTTAATCCAGTCTTTGAGTTGGAAGAAGATACGGAATATGCCGCAGAGGAGGATCGTGAAAATCATGGTTTTTTTGCGACAACTTGTGGCGCTCTTTTGCATCTTTTTTATTTTTTACAAGCACGTTTTTTTCGTTTATTCTGTTTCAAAAGGCGTTTTCAGAGTAAAGGGCAAGGAAAGCCATTTGATCGGATTGAGCCAACTTTTTTAGGTGAAAAAGTAAAGTGTGAGGAAAATCAAAATAAAGCCTATATTTCTCCTGTTAAAAATCGAAAGTCTTTAACAGCTTCTTCAAAGGGTGGTTTTGTTCTTCCTCTTGTAGATTATCTTTCGGTTCCACCACCGTCTGTTAAGGATGCAAAACTTTCTCCTGCTATTTTAAGAGCAAATTCTCAGGAGCTTGAAGGGGTTTTGTTAGATTTTGGGGTCAAAGGAAAAATTATAGATGCTTGTCCTGGACCGGTGGTAACTTTGTATGAATTTGAACCGGCTGCAGGCATTAAATCTTCCCGTATCATTGGTTTGGCAGATGATATTGCACGCTCGATGCGTGCGATTTCGGCGCGTGTTGCGGTGGTTCCAGGACGTAATGTTATTGGAATAGAATTGCCTAATGCAAAGCGTGAGATGGTTTATTTACGAGAAATGTTGCAGGCGCAAGAATTTATTGACAGCAAAGCCAAGTTAGGACTTGCTTTGGGTAAGACAATCGGGGGGGAAGCTGTTGTTGCAGATTTAGCAAAAATGCCCCATCTTTTGGTTGCTGGTACAACAGGATCGGGAAAGTCTGTTGCTATCAATACAATGATTTTATCATTGCTTTATCGTATGACACCTGAACAATGTCGTCTCATTATGGTGGACCCGAAAATGCTTGAGCTTTCGGTTTATGATGGCATTCCCCATTTATTAACACCCGTGGTGACAGATCCTAAAAAAGCCGTGATTGCTTTAAAGTGGGCTGTTCGTGAAATGGAAGAACGCTATAGTAAAATGTCAAAACTAGGCGTTCGTAATATTGATGGGTTTAATGCACGTCTTAGGGAAGCTGCAAGTCAGGGAGAGACAATGGTGCGGACAATTCAAGTTGGATTTGATCGCGAGACCGGTGAGCCTCTTTATGAAACGGAAACACTTGATTTTAGTCCTATGCCCTATATTGTTGTCATTATTGATGAAATGGCTGATTTGATGATGGTTGCTGGTAAAGACATTGAAGGCGCGGTTCAACGCTTGGCACAAATGGCACGTGCTGCCGGTATCCACGTGATTATGGCGACACAGCGTCCTTCCGTCGATGTTATTACTGGGACGATCAAAGCCAATTTTCCTACACGTATTTCTTTTTCTGTGAGTTCAAAAATTGATAGCCGAACAATTTTAGGTGAACAGGGGGCCGAGCAATTATTGGGACAAGGAGATATGCTCTTTATGATGGGAGGAGGACGTATTCAACGTGTGCATGGTCCTTTTGTTGCGGATGATGAAGTGGAGCAGGTTGTTGCGCATCTCAAAGCGCAAGCACGACCTGATTATTTGGAAACAATTACGCAAGAAGTTGAAGAGGATGGTGCTGATGTTTCTTTGGCTTCTCCTTCAGAAGATGATCCCTATAGTCAAGCTGTTGCTATTGTGCTTCGTGATCGTAAGGCTTCGACTTCTTATATTCAACGCCGTTTAGGCATTGGTTATAATCGTGCTGCGACACTGATTGAGAGGATGGAAGAAGAAGGTATCATTAGTCCAGCAAATCACGCAGGGAAACGAGAAATTTTAGTGCCTGCTGAAGAAGAGCGCTTTTGAAAAATCTTTATAGTTGTTTTTTATAATATCTTATAAAACAAGTGTTTGTTTACTGTATCGTAGAAAGTCTGCATTTTCATACACCAGTTCTCGATTTGCGATAGCTCCTTGGCACTTGGAACTCTTTATAAGGGGATTCTTTATCTTATATAACTTTTATCCACACACCAACCTTGCTTGTAATGTGCAAGCAAATGATTTGAGTTGATTCAATATGAGAGAGTATGTGATGAAAGAATCTTATTGTATTTGGCGTTATGATTTAAGTTAAAAAGATAAATTATTATAAATCAATATCTTGGTATAAAATAATGTTATTGCGAATGTAGGGGTGTAAAAGCATGTAAGACTTGATATTTAAGTGTCTTTTTAAGTGCGCTCTAAATATTTAGGGCAAGGCTGATCTGTCGAGTCTTAATATAAATGAATTATATGGGGTGGGAAGCTAAGTGAAATTTGCTAAACTCCAAACTGTTTACAGAGCGGTTGTGGTGAAAATTTTTATTCTTTTGGGTGAGAAGGAAGTCAAAAAAGTATTTTTGATACTTAAAAGAGCTTTCAGGTTTGCGAGTAATATGTTTAGTCCTTAATCCATTATGTCTTGACTATAATTTATGTTGCTTCATAGATTAGGGGTGGAAAAGAATATATTATGCGTTTAGAAAAGCAGGAAATTTGGGTGCTTTCGGAAACTTAAACGCAGACTGATTATTTGGAAACGATACCGCAAAAAATAAAAAAGGATGTTTCTTTAGCTTTTTCTTTAGCAGATGATTCCTATTGTCAAGCTGTTGCTATTATGCTTCGTGATCGTAAGGCTTCAACTTCTTATATTCAATGTCGTTTAGGCATTGGTTATAACCGTGACGCCACATTGATCGAAAGGATAGAAGAAGAAGGCATTATTAGTCCAGCTAATGATATGGGTAAGCGAAAAGTGTTGGAGATTGTCGAAGAAGAATACTTTTAAAAATCTTTTGATATTTTTTTCAAACAATATCTTTATCTTATAAAGAAGGGTATTTATTCGTCGTTGATCACTTAAGTTATGAATTATAAGGTCAATTAAGTATTGCTTGGGAGCATTTTTTATGAAAACGTCTTTTTTACCGCAAAGAAGAGTCTTTGGGTTAGTGGGAATTATTATCTTTTGGTGTTTAACTGTTCCTGTTTTTTCGCAAGCATCTAATAAAGTGATAAAGGCGCAAAATGTTGTGAATCACTTTGCGGCAATCAAAACAATGACAGGTGATTTTATTCAGTTTAGTCCAAAGGGAAAAATGTCTCAGGGGACATTTTATTTAGAGCGCCCAGGGAAAATTCGTTTCATTTACAAAAAAATGCCTTTACAGATTATTTCAGATGGCCAATTTGTAGGTATTAACAATCGGGCTTTGAATACTTGGAACTTTTCACAACTTTCGCAAACGCCAATGAAATTTTTGTTGGATGATAAAATTGATGTATCTTCTGGGCGCTTGTTCGCATTTCGCGAAGATCCAGGGGCTGTAACGATTGTTCTGCGTGATAAAACGATTGGGGCAGGGCAAATAAGAATGGTTTTTGATTCTAAAGGCTCTGCTTTGCGACAGTGGACAATTGTTGACCAACAAAATTTGGAAACTACTGTGCAGATTATGAATGTGCGGACAGACGTCCGGTTCGCTAATGGGATGTTCACACTTCCTTCGAAGAAATGAAGAAAGAGTGTTACGTCATTGGGATTAAAACAAATGTTCTTTCGTATTGCAACTTGGAATATTAATTCTATTCGTTTGCGTCTTGCACAGGTTTTTCAGTATTTGGATCTCTTTTCCGTAGATGTTTTGTGTCTACAGGAAACAAAATGTCCAGATGCTTTATTTCCAGTGGAGGCTTTTGAAGCAGCGGGTTATAAGCATATCGCATTGAGTGGACAAAAATCTTATAACGGGGTGGCTATTGTTTCTCGTTTGCCTTTTAAAAAGGTAGAAAAGCGTTTCTTTTGCCAAAACCAAGATTGTCGCTATATCTCAGTTATTGTGGAAGCCCATGGGAGAAGCTTGCGGATTCATAATTTTTATGTTCCTGCTGGGGGAGATATTCCAGATGCTGATGTGAATGAAAAATTTCGTCATAAGCTTGATTTTTTAGAAGAAATGTCTTCCATACGTGCGGATCAAGGAGATGGTCTTTCTTCTCTTTTGGTGGGCGATTTAAATATTGCTCCTTTGGCAGAGGATGTTTGGTCTCATCAGCAATTGTTGAAGGTTGTAAGCCATACTCCTATTGAAACCGAGCGTTTACAGGATTTGTGTTGTCAAGGTGGATGGGTTGATCTGATGCGGTTGCATATTCCTGCTCCTACCAAGCTTTATACATGGTGGAGTTATCGTGCACGCGATTGGGCATTTACCGATTATGGGCGGCGGCTTGATCATGTTTGGTCTTCTCCTGATTTAGCACCTTTTGTTGTAGATCTTTCGATTTTTCGTGATGCGCGCGGATGGGAACGTCCTTCAGATCATATTCCTGTGCAAACTGTATTTGATTTTTCACGTCAAGTTTGAAATAAGAGGTAAATAAAGTATTAATATTAAATAATGATTCTGAAAGAATGCGGGAGACTAGATGTATATCAGAAATCTCAAAAGGGGCGCTTCTCGTGGATTACTTTCTAGTGTCTTGTTGTGGTTGCTTTTGTCAGGATGTATGGTTGGTCCCAATTACCAGAAAACATCTTTTCGTGTTCCAGCAGTTTGGGGAGAAAAATCTGCACAGACTGCTGGACAGCCAGTTGCGCTTGCCGGATGGTGGCGGCGTTTGAATGACCCTGTTCTAGATGCATTAATGGATTATGCGATTTCTGGAAATAATAATGTTGCTGTTGCCAAAGCTCGGGTACGTGAGGCGCGTGCGAGTTTAGGACAGGTTGTGGGAACTCTTTTGCCAAATGTGTCCAATTCAATTTCAGGAACCCGTAGTCATTCTGCACAGTCTGATGCATTGTTAAACCAATACCGTAGTGGTTTTGATGCAAGCTGGGAGCTTGATTTTTTTGGTGGGCATAAACGAGCGGTTGAAGCAGCGCGTTATGGTCTTGATGCGGCTGTGGAAGATATGCGTGCTACCATGGTGACATTGCTAGGAGATGTGGCAACAAATTATGTACAAATGCGTGGTTGGCAACAGAAATTGTTGATTGTGCGTCAAATTGCTGTATCACAACGTAAAACCTATGAATTGATGCGTGCTAGATTAACAGCTGGTGATGTTTCTGAGCTCGATGTTTCAAATGCGCAAGCACAAATGGCAAATACAGAAGCAGATATATCACAGATGGAAGCGAATTTAGCAATGAGCGTTCATCGCCTTTCTGTCTTAACTGGTCGTGTGCCTACGGCATTGAAGGCTCTTTTACAAAAAAATGCTAAGTATGCAAAGATTCCACAACCGCGCTGGCCGATACCAGCAGGAATTCCAGCTGATATTTTGTTAACACGTCCGGATTTACGACGGGCAGAGCGTCAATATGCGCAAGCGACAGCGCGGATTGGTCAACGTGAAGCAGATCGCTATCCATCACTTACTTTAACAGGTAATATTTCGACAGCCGCAACGGCGATAGATCAGTTATGGAAAAATTCAACGATTGGCTGGTCTTTTGGACCTGGTCTGCGTTTTCCTTTTTTTAATGGAGGTCAGGTTGAGGCTTCTATTGCTGTCGCGCGTGCACAGCGTGATCAAGCTTTTATTACTTATCGAGCTGCTGTTTTGGGAGCTTTAGAAGATGTAGAAAATGCGTTGGTAAGATTAACTAAAGAACATCAACGCTTAGAAAAGCTAATCATTGCGAATAAAGCTTCTCTTCATTCCTTAAAACTTTCACGGAGTCTTTTTGAGAATGGAAATACCAGTTTTCTTGAATTGTTAAATGCTGATCGCTCTTATTATTCTGCACAAATGGCGCTTAAAGATAGCCGTGTTTCTTTGGTTACACAATATATCACGTTGATGAAAGCATTGGGCGGGGGCTGGGATGGCGTTGTTGATGTATCACGTCCGGAAGTCGTTGATGGTGCACCTCGTTTGCGTGCAAAGGTAGGGAAATGAAAAAAAACTTACTCAAAAATTTCATTACAAAACACAAAAAACTTTCCTTCTTTTTAACTGCTATATTTCTCATTCTCTTGTTTTTATGGTTGCGTTCTGTTTTTTTTGGAACATCTACTCCAACTTATATAACAGCGGTGGTGAAGCGTGGGGATATTGAGGAAAGTGTTTTAGCTTCTGGTCTTGTACGTCCTTACCGGTTGGTGGCTGTTGGTGCGCGAGCAACAGGGCGTGTGGTGTCAATGCATGTTTCCCCTGGGAGTGTTGTGAAAGAAGGCGATCTCTTGGCAGAAATTGATCCTACAGATCAGGAAAATGATTTAAAAAGAAAAAAAGCAGCATTATCGCATTATTATGCGAGTTTGGTAGAACAAGAAGCCTATCTTTCTCTTGCACAGAAAAATTTAGAGCGTCAGAAAAAAATGATTGAAACACGTGCGGTTTCACGTGCGAACCTCGATGAGGCTATGACACAGGTGAAAATACGCGAGGCGCAAATTGAACAACTTCGTCAGCAGATTGTGCAAGCACAAATTGATGTGGAGAGTGCAGAGGTTAATTTAGGTTATACACGCATCACTGCCCCTTCAGCGGGAACGGTTTTGGCAACAGTTGTGGAAGAAGGGCAGAATGTGAATGCGGTTCAGTCGGCGCCAACAATTGTTATTTTGGGTGATTTATCAAAGATGACGATCAAGGCGCAAATCTCAGAAGCAGATGTTCTTAAAGTCCGAGCTGGACAACCACTTTATTTTACAGTTCTAGGTAATTCACAGCGTCGTTATGAAGGCGTTTTAGAAAAAGTAGAGCCGGCTCCTGAAACAATTCGTGCTGATGTGAGTATTAATCCTGGTATGGTGAGTGGTTCTAGTGCTTTAATCTCATCGGCTATTTATTATAACGGAATTCTACATGTTGATAATGCGGACAATTTTTTGCGAACCTATATGACTGCTCAAGTTCATATTATCTTAGGGCGCGCACAGAATGTCTTGTTGGTTCCAAGTAATGCTTTACGCGATGAGACAAGAGAGCGTAAAGCATGGGTTTCTGTTTTGGTGGGGGAAAATAAGTTGGTTACTAAACAGGTGAGCGTTGGGTTGAATAATAAGGTTATGGCAGAGATTATTTCAGGACTTAACGAGGGTGATGTCGTCGTCACCAGTTCGTCTGATGGAGTGATGCCCGAGTCTTCTAACATGCATAGCGAAGACGAGAGTTAAAGCATGAGCACAAATCAAGCAGATACTGTCTTCGTCTTGGAAAATATTGTGCGCAAATTTCCTGCGGGCGAAGCATTTGTTACCGTTTTGAAAAACATCAATCTTACCATTAAACGTGGTGAAATGGTGGCAATTGTAGGTGCTTCCGGTTCAGGTAAATCTACCTTGATGAATATTTTAGGCTGTCTTGACCGTCCAACTTCTGGCCGTTATTGGATCTCTGGTAAAGAAATAGCTTCTCTTTCTGCGGATGAATTGTCGGCTTTGCGACGTAATCATTTTGGTTTTATTTTTCAGCGTTACCATTTGTTGAATGAATTGACAGCTCTTGGTAATGTTGAAATTCCGGCTATTTATGCGGGAAGTGCCGTGGAAGCAAGGAAACAGCGGGCACAGGATCTTTTAACACGTTTGGGCATGGGTGATCGGATAAATCATCGTCCAAATCAGCTGTCCGGTGGTCAGCAACAACGTGTTTCTATTGCTCGTGCGCTCATGAATAATGCGGAGGTCATTCTTGCAGATGAACCAACTGGTGCATTGGACAAAAAGAGTGGGCAAGAAGTATTGCATATTTTGGATGAACTTCATCAAGAGGGACGTACTATTATCATTGTAACCCATGATATGCAGGTGGCTGAAAGAGCAGAGCGTATTATCGAAATCAGTGATGGGGAAATTATTGCTGATAAGCGGTCAAGGGTTGCAAAAACAAAAGTTGGTGGAAAATCTCTTCAGGAACAACAAAATCTAAAAGGCCAACAAAAACTGGGCTTTTTTCGTTCTTTTGTTGAGCGATTCCGTGAGGCGTTTGTGATGGCTTTGTTGGCAATGAATGCACATCGCATGCGGACTTTTCTAACAATGCTTGGGGTGATTATCGGTATTGGGGCGATTATTGCTATGGTGGCTTTAGGGAATGGTACACGAGAGAAAATTCTGGAAAATTTTAAAAGTTTGGGTGCTAATACATTAACCATTTTTCCTGGCAAAAGTTTTTCTGATCCACAAGCAGAAAAAATAACCAGTTTGGTTGAAGCTGATGCAGAAGCCTTGTCTGGGTTACCTTATGTTTCTGGTGTAACACCTCAGATTTCAACAAGCTCAAAAGTGCGTTTTGGTGCAGTTGAAGTCAATGCTGTCATTGTGGGGGTGGGAGAACAATTCTTTCAGACACAGGGGCTCAAAGTTTTCACAGGACAGTTTTTTGATCAAAAAAGTGTCCATGATCGGGCGGTTGATCTCGTGATTGAAAAAGAAGCATTGTCTGTTCTTTTTCCCCATAGCCATGAAAGCCCTCTTGGCAAAGTGGTGCTTGTGGGTAATGTTCCAGCGCGTATTATTGGTGTTGTTGATTCGCAAAATCACGCAAATGGAGATACATCAAATACATTACAGCTTTATTTGCCCTATACAACAGTGCAAACGCGTTTTCTTGGTACAACAGAAGTTCGTGCAATTACTGTTAGGATTGCTGATGATGTCGATTCACATTTAGCGGAAAACATGGTGAAACGTTTTCTCATTATGCGGCATGGTGGAGAAGATTTTTTCATTAGAAATTCAGAATTCTTTCGTGAACGTATCATGGAGAGTACACATATCTTAACACTTTTAATTTCTTCAATTGCAGCGATTTCCCTGATTGTAGGTGGTATTGGGGTGATGAATATTATGCTGGTCACCGTTTCTGAGCGGATCAATGAAATTGGTGTGCGTATGGCAGTTGGTGCACGCCAAAGTGATATTTTACAGCAATTTCTCATTGAAGCGATTTTGGTTTGTGTGATTGGTGGTGGTTTGGGGATCTTGCTTGGGCTTTCTATCGGTGGCTTGTTCCTTCTGTTTAAGGCACCTATCCATCTTATCTATACCATTGAATCGATCATTATGTCTCTTACTTTTTCAACCCTCATAGGAATATGTTTTGGCTTTTCTCCAGCGCGGCAAGCTTCACGACTGGACCCTGTTGTCGCTCTTTCACGCGATTAGACTTTATCAATTTGGGCATGTTTGTTCGTGATGCTTTCCACTTGGATGAAGCGTTTATGAAGCGAAACATGAATGGGAAAAGTTTAGCATTATTTGCTGCTCTATTTTAGAAAACGCTTTGTTCGTTAAGTGGAGCGTACCACTAGAGGTGAACGTTTCTTATAGCGCACCACATCATGTGAGATATGGTAGGCATATAAGCCTTCTTGAGGCATTAAATGTTTTGAGAATGCATGATGAATATTTTAAATCTTTCTTGTCGAGTTTTATGGAAGTAAATCCTATTAAGGAGAAGTTAAATGGAACCCGTTAGAATGAGATTGCTTGCAGACTGAATTTTGTTAAAAATCTTCGTCTTCTGAGATGTGAAGAGGAGGATAAATGAAATATATTGCGCGACGATTCTTAAGATTTAATTTAAAAAGAGGCGGGGTAGTGAATAGTATATCTGCTAACAAACAAAAGAACAAAAAAGAAGGTTGATGCCAAAAACAGCTTAAACCTCCGTTCTTCCAAAAAAATGAACTGGTATCGAGATAGCTGAGCAGTTTAAGAGGTTTCGTTTAGTCTTTTTAAGATTTTCGGAAAAGAGGTTATGTGGATTTCTCACTTTTGGTTTTGCAGAGGGTGGTGCAAATTATAGGTGTTTAGGTTTATGCAAATAAAATTATGATCTTGCTCAAGTTTTAAAATGTGACCTAAGACACTGTCATTTTCTGTTCCTTTATTCGAGTAACGTAGCTTCTTTAGAATATTTTGTTTAAGGCATCGCTTTTTTCTGCCTTATCTCATGATTTTGGAGCTGAAGGATAAACAAGCCATTTGAGTTTCTAGGGTAAGGATGCCGTCAGATACTCGGTAGGGGGCGCGATCTTAAGAACTAATACCGTGAGATGCGGGTTTGATTTCATGAGTTTGGTGAGGACGACAAAAAGTTTGAGAGGCGGATCGCTTTTTATTTTGAATGATGTATGAATGAAAGGGGCTTTCATTTATTGAAAAAGAATAAGCTCATATTCAGTAGGTGTGAGATGAAGTAAGAGAACATCGTAATACCAAGCTGCAGTTATGCTGCTAAAGAACATAATGGCCGCTAGTGATGAGCAATGGTATGTCTAGTCGGTATGGTATTCTCCCTCCTGCTACAAGTCCGATACAGATAAAAAAGAATTCTAAAGCCACCCGCTATAAAGTATAAGAAGCGAATAATTAGTCTACGAAAGAACAAAAGATAAAGAAATATTTCAAAAATCAATATTTTGAATATCACGACTAATATTTTGCGTATTATAGTGAAATTATATGCATGATCGTTCGTAAAATGCGCTGTTTTGTGTGTGGAGTTTCTTCCTTGGTGTCTTGTGTGTTCGCAGGTGTCGTATCCATTTCCCCCTCTCATTCCTAAGCTAAATCCTAAAATTATTGCGCACTTTATTTTGTATTCTTAACAAAAGGCAAAAAATATTTTCAAAATCATCACGCCTTACCGTTTATTTCCATAGGGATATAGACATCAATAAATGCATCATATGATTTGGGGGATACTCAAAAGGATCAAAAGATTCTCTATTGTTGATTTAATTAAGCATAGAAGAAATGTCTTAAAATCAAGCAATTTTAAGCTTTTTTAAGTTTTTTGGGTAGAACAAGAGGCATTGACGAATTGGTTTAGATTCGATAATTGAAGGTATTTTTCATTGGGGGGAAGCATGACGCTGCAATCGCTTTTACAGACATATCGTGATGAAGCGCGTACCGAACGAGATAAAGGTACATATTTTGAGCGTTTTGCTCTTGCTTATCTAATATATGATCCTCTTCAGTTTGGGTGTTATGAAAAGGTTCAAACCTTTAAAGATTGGGCTCATGAAAATGGTTGGGATGGTCGGGATACCGGTATTGATCTTGTGGCAAAGCTTCGTGATGAAGAGGGGTTTGCAGCAATCCAATGTAAATTTTATGATGCAGCCTATCGAATTAAAAAAGCAGATATTGATAGTTTTATTTCGGCATCAGGGAAAGCTCCATTCAAGCGGCGTGTTATTATAGATAGTACTGAAAGTGCTTGGAGTGATAACGCTGAAACAATGATACGGGGGCAGGATATTCCTGTTATACGGATTAATCTTTCCGATATACAACAAAGTCCGATCTGTTGGGAAACTTTTGCAGCCCAGGGCAAAGTTGTTTTGGAGGATAAAAAGAAGTTGCGTCCACATCAATTGGAAGCATTGCGTGATGTGCGTGCTGGGCTTGCTCAAGCAGATCGGGGGAAGCTTATTATGGCTTGTGGTACTGGTAAGACATTTACCAGTCTTAAAATTGCTGAGGATTTGGCGGGTGAAGGCAAGTTTGTTTTGTTTCTTGTTCCTTCCTTGGCACTGATGTCACAGACGGTTCGTGAATGGACAACGGATGCAGGAATCGGATTGAGATCTTTTGCTGTTTGTTCCGATACACAAGTGGGAAAGCGTCGTAAAAATAGTGATGATGTTGCTGAAATTGATGTGTTTGATCTTGCTTTTCCGGCGACAACCGATGCTGCTAAACTTGCAGAACAGGTGGCGAAGAGTGTTGCAGATAAGATGACCGTGGTGTTTGCAACCTATCAATCTATTCAGGTGATTGCTGATGCTCAGAAAAACTATGGTTTGCCAACATTTGATCTTATCATTTGTGATGAAGCGCACCGTACAACAGGGGCAACGCTGGTGGGCGAGGGTGAATCCAATTTTGTTAAGGTGCATTCCAATGATGTTATTTGTGCCAAGAAGCGCCTTTATATGACAGCGACACCACGTATTTTTGGTGATAACGCAAAAAGTCGCGCGAATGAAGTTAATGCCGTTCTTGCTTCGATGGATGATGAAAAACTTTTTGGTAAAACACTTTTTTATCGGGGTTTTTCATGGGCAGTACAAAATGATCTTTTAACAGATTATAAGGTTATTGTCTTAGCAATGGACGAAAAATTGGTCAGTTCCGCTGTTCAGAAGCGCCTTAGTGATAGCGATTCTGAGCTTATTCTTGATGATGCAACAAAGATTATTGGCTGTTATAAGGCTTTGACAAAACAAAATATGAAGGCTGATGTTGGTGCGGATTTATATCCTATGCATCGTGCTTTAGCGTTTTGTAAAACTATTAAAAGTTCTGAACTTGTGCGTGATGAGTTTTCTACGGTTGTTAGAGAATATCTTGATTATACGAAAGAGGATACAGAAAATGAGCATTTTCTGAAGTGTGAAATTGAGCATGTTGATGGCACTTTTAATGCGAAGGATCGTGGTGCATTACTTGACTGGTTGAAAGCTGATAGTGGGGATGATGTTTGTCGTATTTTGACCAATGCTCGGTGTTTGTCTGAGGGGGTGGATGTTCCGGCTCTTGATGCGATCATATTTTTAAATCCACGCAAAAGCCAGATTGATGTTGTGCAAGCGGTTGGGCGGGTGATGCGTCGCTCTGAGGGTAAAAAGATGGGATATGTCATTTTGCCAATTGGTATTCCTCCTGATACTCCAGCGGAACAGGCTTTGAACAACAATGATAAATATCGGGTTATCTGGCAAATTTTAAATGCTTTGCGTGCGCATGATGATCGTTTTGATGCGACGATTAATAAGGCATCCCTCGGGCAAGATATTAGCAATGTGATTGAGATTATTGGTGTCACACAGAGCACTGAATTAAAGGCTATTACGGCTGTTGTAGACAATCTTCCACTACGCGCACAACCAGCACGATTGGGCATTGGTACAGCGGAGCGTGATGTCCTTTTTACAGATGGACAAGGGGAGCTTGCTTTCCCTGTGGATGAGATTTCTCGTGCCATCATGGCAAAGATTGTCAAGAAATGTGGGACACGTGATTATTGGGAAGATTGGGCGAGCAACATTGCTGAAATTGCTAAGAATCATATTACGCGTTTAACAGGTATTCTGGCAGAGCCAGAGACTGAGGCGCGTCAAGCCTTTGACAGATTTATGGCAGAAATTCGTGATGATTTAAATGATGCGATTACAGAGGCTGATGCGATTGAGATGTTGGCACAACATATTATCACGCGTCCTGTCTTTCATGTGTTGTTTGAGGAGTATCAGTTCACACGTGAAAATCCTGTCTCGCGTGCTATGCAGCGTATTCTTGATGTGCTTGATAAGGCGAATCTTGATAAGGAATCCAAAGATCTGGAAAAATTTTACGCAAGTGTAAAATTACGCGCCAGTGGCATTACGGATCCAAAAGCAAAACAGAGGTTGATTGTAGAGCTTTATGATAAGTTTTTTCGTTATGCTTTTCCACGCACTGTAGAAAAACTAGGCATTGTTTATACTCCCGTTGAGGTTGTGGATTTTATTTTTCACTCTGTCAATGATGTCTTAGAGCAAGAATTTGGGCAAACGCTTGGCTCATCGGGTGTGCACATCATGGATCCCTTTACTGGAACGGGAACTTTTATCACGCGGCTTTTACAATCGGGTTTGATAAAACCAGAGGAGATGAAACATAAATTTTGTCATGAAATTCATGCCAATGAGATTGTACTTTTAGCCTATTATATTGCAGCCATTAATATTGAGACGACCTATCATGGTCTGATGGGGGGAGATTATGTTCCTTTTGAGGGAATTTGTTTAACCGATACATTCCAGCTCTATGAGCAAGAAAAAGACTTGATAAGTGATTTGCTGGTGGATAACAGCACACGTCGATCACGCCAGAAGGAACTGGATATTCGTGTTATTGTTGGCAACCCTCCTTATTCTTCTGGACAAAAAAGCGAAAACGACAATGCGCAGAATATTGGCTATCCTAAATTGGATCGTCGCATTCGTGAAACCTATGCCGCTCAATCTAAAGCAAGCAATGTTAATGGACTTTATGACAGTTATATTCGTGCCATTCGTTGGGCAAGTGACCGTATAAAAGACTGTGGTGTTATTGGTTTTGTGACAAATGCAGGTTTTATCAGTAGTTACTCTACGGATGGTTTACGAAAATGTTTAATCGAGGAATTTAGCAGCCTTTATATTTTCCATTTGCGGGGGAATCAACGAACTTCTGGAGAACTCTCTCGAAAGGAGGGGGGAAAGATTTTTGGTTCTGGGTCTCGCGCACCTATTGCGATTTCCATTTTGGTTAAAAATCCGGATGCACAACAGCATGGGAAAATATATTTTCGTGATATTGGAGATTATCTCACAGCAAAAGAAAAGCTCCGTGAACTTCAGAGGTTGGGGAGTATTGGTGGTATCACACGTGAACACAGCTGGCAGATGATTACACCTGATGAGCATGGCGATTGGCTGAATCAGCGCAATAATGATTTTGAAAAATTTCTAGCCTTAGGTGACAAGAAAGGCAGTGATAAAAGGCTCTTTGAAAATTTTTCTGGCGGTATACAAACTAGTCGTGATGCTTGGACATATAACTCAAGTCGTGAAGCTTTAGCAAAGAATATGAGCAATATGATTGCTTTTTATAACAGTGAAGTAGAGCGTTTTAATGCTGCGTATCTACATTCTGATCGCAAAGCACGTGCAAATGCTGTGAACGATTTTGTCAATACAGATGCTAAAAAGATTAGTTGGAGTAGTAGCCTTAAAGAAGAATTAATAAGGGGGAAAGCTTTTAAATTTAAAGATACGTATATTACTCAGAGCCTTTATCGTCCTTTTACACAACAGTGGCTCTATTACAATCGTGTTTTTAACCATAGAGTTTTACAAATGCCACGTATTTTTCCTCTGGAACAAGCGGCTGAAAATAAGGTGATACAAGTTACGGGAATTGGAGCAAGCAGTGGATTTTCTGTTCTGATGACTAAGAATTTATCTAATCTTCATGCAATGGATACTGGTCAATGTTTTCCACGGTATGTTTATGAAGATACTGTGTCCTTGAAAAATAAGGAGGGGGATCAGGTTCATTTGTTTGCAAATTTTGCAGAGGAAAGCAAAGAAACTGGTTTAGAGCGGCGTGATGCTCTTACGGACGAAGGGTTGGCTTATTTTAAGGCAGCTTATCCTGGCGAAATGATAACAAAGGATGATTTGTTTTATTATGTTTATGGGATTTTGCATTCTGAAGATTATCGTGCTCGTTATGCGCATAATTTATCTAAACAATTGCCGCGTATTCCAACGGTCAAAAGAGTAGAGGATTTTTGGGCTTTTGTGACAGCGGGGCGCAAGCTTGGTAATTTGCATATGAATTATGAAGAGGTTGAACCCTATCCCGTTACCTATAAACAGGGTGATCCAAGAACTTGGGTGATTTCTGATGAGAAGAGTTTCTATCGTGTTGAAGCGATGAAATTTGCTGGTAAGCGTGGTGCTATTGATAAAAGCACAGTGGTTTATAATGCGCATATCACGATACAGAATATTCCTCTTGAAGCTTATGAGTATGTGGTCAATGGCAGGTCTGCTCTTGAATGGGTGATGGAGCGGCAGGTTGTCAAAACGGATAAAGCGAATGGACTTGTTAATGATGCTAATCGCTATGCTGTTGAAACGGTGGGTAATCCAGCTTATCCATTGGAATTGTTTCAACGGGTTATTACGGTAAGTTTAGAAACGATGAAAATTGTGCGCAATCTTCCAAAATTGGAAGTGAGAGAAACTGAAAGGGTTAAATTATCCATCGTGCGGTAAAATAGTCTCGAGTCGTAACAAGCTGGCACTCTCATATACTTTGCTCGTTCGTGGGTTTTGCGATAAGCCCTCGACACTTGAGACAGTCCATAAGAGGCGTGCCTTTCTTGTACAGTTTTACGCTACGCAGGCTCTCTTCCTTTGTGATGTGCAAGTCCTATGTGATGTGCAAGAAAATGGTTTTGATTGATTCAATAGAGAGCAGATTTGAAATGAGAGAATCTGATGATATTGAGAGCTCTCATTCAAGTTGAAGCGTAATAAATTTTCATTATAAATCAATATATTGTATGTGATAAAGCACCTTAGGCAGTGAGGTCGCTAAAATTATGACGCATGAGCTTTAGCGGCAGTGATGAATATTCTCAGGCAGGGTTTTCTTGTCGAGCTTTATGTGAGTAAACCATATAAATGGGGAAGCTGAGAGGAACTTGTCCAGAGAAAGTGGATTGTTTACAAATCGTTGCTGATAGGAATCATCGTCCTTTGAGATGTTGAGAGGAAATCACAATTCTCATGAAATCTGTCCTTTGAGGTGTTCTGATATTGAAGTGAGCAGGGAGAACGCGTTAGACAAGAAGCTGAGTTATTATTGTTTACAGATCAATAGAGTTTAAAAATTTTCGTTCTTTTTTGAGGAGGAAACCAGACAAAAAGTGATCTTAGAGAGCGAAATGATTTCAAAAAAGATTGCGATAAAAAATGTAGGGTATTTGTCGCGGTGTGCGTTTTGAGCTTATTCCTATCTGTGATCTAAAATGCTCTTATGAAGATGCTTTGTAGAATGAAGAAGTAGTTACTAATATATTGATTTATAATGATAGTTTAATGTTCTCTCTGTTAAATGAGAAATCTAAGTATTATAAATTTTCTTATTTTAAATCTATTAAAATTACTTCTTTGCATGTCATATGAGGTTGGTATGTGCGTGTTTAAGAAAGGCGTAAAGCATTTCTCTTACCAATCATCCCAAGTGGCGTAAGAGCTATCGTAATACTTGGGGGTGGCAAAATATAGGGGGGGGCGGTTTGCATTTTTTATGAAGGGTAAGACAGTGGTGTAAATAGATTTTTATGACAAGTTTGATCTTATAGCTATCTGGGAAGATTTATTTACAAGAGCTGTCTTCTATATTGGGGATGGCATTAGATAGATCACGTGTTGTGAGATATGTTTGGGATGTAAGAGATGTTTTGGGTGAACGTGCGAGACAGTGACACGTGTATCGGGGCGTTGTGCTTTGTATGGGGGAAGTTCTGGCGGGCTTTTATGGCGGTAATTCGTGTGGAAAGGTATGGAGAGAAGGGTAAAGCAGTCAGAGGGTAGCAAGGTTTAAAGTCACAAGAATAAAGATCAGGGAGAAAGGTCAGAAGGCGGTTCTGATATAGACTTGCAGTGTTTTAATATATTGGAATATGAGAATACGGGCTTGCTTGATCTGTTGTATTGTGCTTTCAGCTTTGCTCTTCTTCACAGGATAAGCAATGAAATGGATATCAGGCATGAGATATTTAAGTTCACGCATCGAGCGCCATATGTGGTAATCATGGGTGACGATATAAAGGGTTTTATAGTGATGCTTTTCGATCCAAGCAGCGCTTTCTTCGGCGTTTCCTCTGGTGTTAATCGCTTGATGCCCAATGTCAATACAACAGGAGATAAGCTGTGGGTTAATATGCATGTTATGCATGAAACTCTTCAGGTTTGTTGAGGTATTTACGCCACTGATGAGGAGTCGTGAACCAAGCCCCTTTTGTAAGAGATGAAGTCCTGTCTCTATTCGGTGTTCTCCACCTGTAAGCACAATGATAGCATCGGCTTTGGGAAGAGGCGTTGGGGGGACAAGTCGTTCGGTTTTTTCAGAAAAAATAATAAAACCACCCCAAAAAATGAAAACAATGACTACAAGAGTCAGTGTTGTGGGTGGAAAATAGCGAAATAAGCAGCGGGGAGACCAACTATAGTGGGGACGTTTTGGAATAGAGCGGTCTAAATTTTTTTGCATCAATGAGTTGGGGCTGTTGTAAGTCATAAAATTAAAATAAACCGTTTTCACATTGATCGATTTTTTTCAGTTGCGCTAAAATAGTCATGCGGTTGGTAAGGGTGGTGAGAAAAGAAACAAAAATAATAAGCAGAGTGATTTTGCCATAAGGAATGGAACTTATGGAAATATGTCCTAATAAAGCCGTTATTTGGCTGGCTTCTGCTCTTCCTAGGTTATAATTCGTCCAGAGACAAAAGGCTGAAAACAGAAAGATGCTTGTGAGACCACCATATAAAGCACCACGCAGCGCAGTTTTAAAAAAATGCCAGTCAAATTGGCGAGCAATGAAAAGAGTTTCAGTACCAAGGAAATATAAGACATTGATAATATGTGTATTTTCTGCCAATGCATTGCGGGTGGCAAAAATGATGGTGAGGATAAGAGAGCCTAAAACCAATGCTAAAATTGAAAAACCAATGAAAACAGTGGTGTGTGCCATGGTCGCAAAACGATGAACCCAAACACGGTGATCATCAAATTGACCTCCTGGAATTTGGGTTTTAATGGCGTGATTAATGGCTGCAAAATTGATTTTTTCATTTCTCTTCAGGGTCACAATGATGAGGCGGGGAAGGGGTAGTTCATTGACATTGAAGCCTGTTCCAAGCCATGGCTCCAGTAACTTTTCAGTGGCTTTTTGGTCAACAATTTTTGCATCTTGTACACCAGAAAAGGTTTTAACCAATTCTACGGCATCACGGAGTGCTTTGTTGATATCAACATTGTCAATGGGGCGTATCTGTATTGTTGCTTCATAGCTAATCTGATTACTCCAATTTTCGGCGGCACGTTGGACCAAATCAACTCCGATTAAGGTGAGGCTTGAAAGAAATGTCATAATAGCAATCACGGCAACCAATGCTTTTCCAGAAATATTACCACTGGGAATAATCGCTGTTGTATTTTTTTTATTGCTGGTAAAAACGGAGAAAAATTTATTCATGAATCGTCATCCGTCCGTTATGGAGAAGCATACGCCGTGCTGCAACTTGTTCCATTAAGGCAATATCATGGGTGGCAATGATAACAGCCGTTCCAAAACGGTTTAATTCAATAAACAAACGCAGGAGGCGTTTTGCCAAGGGCGGATCGACATTTCCGGTGGGTTCATCGGCAAGTAGAATTTCAGGTTGATCAATGAGTGCGCGTGCAATGGCTACCCTTTGTTTTTCCCCACCGGAAAGAACCGGTGGTAAAACATGAATATGATCTCCAAGACCTACCCAACAGAGAAGATCTTCCACTTCACTGCGATAGGTTGCTTCTTCTTGTCCTTTAATGCGTAAAGGTAAGGAAACATTTTCATAAGTGGTCATGTGGTCGAGTAAACGAAAATCTTGAAAAACCACCCCGATACGTTGTCGCAGCGCAGGGAGCTCTTGTCGTTTGAGTAATGCTGTGTCTGTTCCAAAGAGATCAATATGACCGCGGGTGGGTTTGAGTGCTAAAAACATAAGACGCATCAGCGACGTTTTCCCTGCTCCAGAGGCACCTGTGAGAAATTGAAATGATCCAGGAGGAATATGAAAGCTAATATCACGAAGGACCTCAGGGCCCATTCCATAGCGTAGGCCGACATTTTCAAAATGAATCACTTTTTATTATTACTCCTGATTTTATATTGCATCATTTATTCTAATAACTCTTACTTTCATTGCTTTAGATTTTTGTTGTAAGCTTGTTTATTTTAGATTTCATGGTTTTCAATATTTTTTATACACCCTCGTTATAGATAAATATTTTTGCTCAAGAATATTATCACTTATACTTTCTTTTTTTAGCCTTATTTATGATTTTAGCAGGAATTTCAAAGGGATTCTAGCATAAACATCAGAACTATTTTTCCTTCTTACTCAGAGGCTTTTTTTGCATTGAGTGGACATTAGGTGATTTTAAAAAGCTATGTTGCTCTTTTTATCTTACTTTCTTATTCTTGTTCGTATCCCAATCCTGAGGTTTTTGCTTAAATTATTTCTTACCTCTCATGAAGAAAAGCGTTTGTTGTTAGAATGATTGAGCTTTTCATGAATTGTTTTGTTTTTTATTCTCCTCGGTGGTTTTCGTAATAATGCTGAGATAATTTTAGCAAAAAAAACAAAAACCACCGTATGTTATATTTCTTCGTGGGTTCTTTAATTTTGTCGGTTAGCAATCAGATCTTCAACAACTTGTGGTTCGGCAAGAGTTGAGATATCTCCGAGAGTATCAAAATCGTTTTCGGCGATTTTTCGTAAAATACGTCTCATAATTTTTCCTGATCGCGTTTTGGGAAGCTGTGGGGAAAATTGAATTTTATCCAATATGGCAATAGAACCTATTTCTTGTCTTACATGTTTAATAAGCTCTTTTTGTAACTCTTCACTCGGCGCTGTCCCTTCCATTAAGGTGATAAAACTATAAATTCCTTGTCCTTTAATGGGATGCGGGTAACCCACAATAGCTGCTTCTGATACAGCGGGATGAGAAACAAGGGCTGATTCAATTTCAGCAGTTCCTAACCTGTGTCCCGAGACATTGAGAATGTCATCAACCCGCCCTGTAATCCAGTAATAGCCGTCACTATCGCGCCTACAACCATCGCCTGTAAAATATCTTCCTTTATAGGAGGAAAAATAAGTTTGAATAAAGCGCTCATGATCTTTATAAAGCGTGCGCATTTGTCCTGGCCATGAATCACTGATACAAAGATTGCCTTCTGCTTCACCTTCTAAAATATTGCCTTGGGCATCAACAATTTGGGGTTGAACACCAAAAAAAGGACGTGTGGCTGATCCTGCTTTGAGGGGGGGTGCACCAGGCAAGGGCGTGATCATATGCCCTCCTGTTTCCGTTTGCCACCATGTATCGAGAATCGGACAACGGTCATTTCCAATTATATGATAAAACCATTCCCATGCTTCTGGGTTAATCGGTTCGCCTACCGTGCCTAAAAGACGCAACGACGTTCTGTCTGAGTGTTCAACAAACGAATTTCCTGCTCCCATTAAGGCGCGGATAGCTGTTGGTGCGGTATAGAGTGTATTGACTTGATGCTTGTCGACAATTTGCCAAAATCTTCCTTTGTCAGGAAAGGTTGGTGTGCCTTCAAACATTAAAGTGGTCGCACCATTGCATAAAGGTCCATAAACCAAGTAAGAATGACCGGTAATCCAACCAATATCAGCTGTACACCAGTAAACTTCATCGGGGTGGTAATCAAAAACGTATTGATGTGTCATCGCGGCAAAAACAAGATAGCCTGCTGTGGTATGCAAAACACCTTTGGGTTTGCCGGTTGAGCCTGAAGTATAAAGAATAAAAAGCGGATCTTCAGCGTTCATTGGTTCTGGTGGACAAGCTGTTTTGGCATGAGCTATCTCTTCGTGGTACCAAAAATCACGTCCCTCTATCCATTGAATGGGTCCACAAGTCCGCCGTATAACCATGACTTGGTCCACATGCACGTTTTGGCGCGCTGCTATCTCAATAGCATGGTCAACGTTGTCTTTTAAGTTAATCCGTTTGCCGCCACGCAAGCCGTGATCAGCGGTAATCATAAAGGTTGATTCACAGTCAACAAGGCGTCCTGCTATTGCTTCAGCAGAAAAGCCTGCAAAAATAACCGAATGAATGGCTCCAATGCGAGCACAAGCAAGCATAGCATAGGCTGCTTCGGGAATCATAGGAAGATAAATGGTTACTTTATCGCCTTTCTTAATGCCACGACTTTTCAAAAGATTAGCAAAACGACAAACATGTTCATAAAGCTCGTTATAGGTTATTTTTTTATCATGATAAGGATTATCTCCTTCCCAAATGAGCGCGATTTTGTCTCCATGGATTTTCAGGTGGCGATCAATGCAATTATAGGTAACATTTGTTATCCCATCTTCGTACCATTGAATGGAGACATCTCCGTTAAAAGAAGTGTTTTTTACTTTTGTAAAAGGTTTAAACCATTCAATGCGTTGACCGTGTTTTGCCCAGAAGCTTTCTGGATCATTGATGCTTTCTCGATACCATTGTTGATAAGTTTCTTCATCAAGTAAAGTATTTTTTTTGATCTCTTCTGATATTGGATAAATTTTTTCAGTCATGTTTCCCTCTTTTTATTGTTTGGAAAAATCTGCCGCTGTATTTTTGTATGGTTATATTTGTGGCAGAGTTTTCCCAAAAGCTTTTCATTGTGAGGTTAGACTAAATGACAAAGATTAGAATAGTCAATTTTTAAATCTGATGTGATGATATTAAAGAGGGTATTCTATGTTTTTAGGATACTCAAATATAGCAAAACCTATTGCGGTATAGAGCTCTTTATAAACACACTAAGACATTTAAAAAATGTCTATTATAAAATATTTCTCAAAAGTTGATATAAACCAATATCGTTAAATAAAAGACTAACAAGAAAGAATATTGAGCTTATTAATAATGATTTTTTTAGAGAATCTTTCCAACTATAATAAATAAACTTATAATAAAAAATATATATTAAACCAGAAAAAAACGTTGCTATAAGCGATTCAATAATTTTATGAGTAAAATCTGTCATTGTAACTCATAATCACTCATTAATAGCACCATCGCTACTTTATTCAGTGTACTTGGAACTCATCAAATAAAGATTAATATAAACTAAAATATCTACGCAAAAAATTAGAAATAAAGAACATAATAAATGACGATAATGCCATTATAATAGACAATCTCCAACCTACGCCATTGAATATTTTAAAAGAAATGGCAATTATAGGAGTAATTATAATTAACATGCAAAACATTCTTACAACTTCATAATGAATATCCATTATAACAAAATCCTAGTTATAGTAATGAGATTAATAAATACTTATGAAAAAATTTGTTCAGTATACTCGAAACTCATCCGATAAATAATTAATATAAACCGAAGTATCTACATAAACTATCAGAAATAATGAACAGAATTACTGTATATAATGTTGATTTTATAGATAGTTTCCAACTGTAGCCACCAATTTTTTTTAAACCAATAGTATATATAGGGATGAATACAATGAGAATGCAAAACAGTCTTATGATTTCATAAAGAATATTCATTATAACAAAATCCTGATTATAAGATGTGATTCACAATAGATATCTCCGAAAACTATTTTATCCACAGATGTAGATATTTAATTTTGGTATATTCTTTCGAATATATTTACAGAATTATTTATCTTCAGAGATATCTTTGTAGCTACTTTTTATAAATTAGAACCAACAATTCCAAGCTGACTGTCCAAAGCCATAAATAGCACCTCCAATGAGCCCCCCTCCCAAACCTACAGTTCCACCTGTAAGAGCACCTCCTAGTCCTCCAAACAGAGCTCCCCCTGCTGCTCCTGTTAGCCCTCCCTGAGCTCCTAGTGTAGAGGCGTGTGAAATCATGTTATTAGCAAAACCATTAAAGCTACATGCATTTCCATGAGTATGTTTTGATATTCCATGAAAAGGTCTTGAATTGTGCGAATGACCAAAAGAAGGCTTTGTCGCCATATGACCGAATGTGTTGAATGAACCAAACATATTAATTCTCCTTAATTATCTACATTAAAAGTAGTATCACAATGATACATTTCAAATGACTATCGCGTATTTTTAGAAAAATATCAAAGATAAACTTTAAAAATAACAATAAAAATACTGTATAAATAATATATAAATTATGTATATATGAATTTTTATTCTTAAAAATATAATAATATTAATTATAATTGTTTAAAATATAAGAAATGACACCATATCTTTTCTTAATTGATGTTTAAAATTAGAAAAATGTGCATCTGAAAAAAATTGGTGTTTTTCTCTTTGTTTATGAGAACGATAAAGAAATATCGTTATTGGGATCGATCTCATTGCCATTGTTTTGCCTGCATGTATTATGTGCATATGAACGGGATTCATTCTTTTATTTTCAGGCGAATATTGATCGTATGTTACGCTTTGTAGAGCATAGAAAGCCTCTATGCTATCGTTGGACCTTATAGATTGCTATTCATGTTGTTTAGCGCGGCTCTTGGTGCTCTATTGGGTATTTGAGATGTTTATTTTTCTCAAGTGGCTTACATGAAAGAGTTTTATTACTGTATTATGCAGCCATAAGCCTCTTTTTTGCCTGTTTTACGCCATTGGCATGTGGGGAAATTGTTTACGCGTGTTGGAGAAGTTTAAGAGAATTCATGATTTTTAATGGAAATCATTGTGATAATCGTATTGAATATTCTTTTGCAATTATTTATTTCGCGATAGTTTTTTCATTCATGCGCAACGCTCCTCTTATCATTTTGCTTTTATATAAGGATTTATTTTTTATGTTGCTTTTGCTGGAGAGGCGGTCAGAGGGGAGGTGAAGTAGAGCCAATGTGCGAGAATATGAGAGCCAAATTGCAATGCTATCTTAAATCTATTGTACGTGTTGTGGATGTGCCGGTGAGAAATTTGAGAAGACCAGCTTTTTTGCTTATTTTGCTAACAGGATGAAAGAGGGACTGAGATCTTTTTTGCTAGAATTGCTCTTTTATTGATATTGAAGGAAATATTTTTTCTCATTTCTGCTGTTTTTGGCTTGTTTGTAGAATTTTCAAGGGAGATTTATATGAAGGGGGAATGAATTTATATGAGGGGAAATTGCTTTACACAGGGCGTTTTCCAAATAAAGCAGAGCCAATGCGAAGGACGTTAGAGCCAAACTGTAGAGCGGTTTTGAAGTCACTGGACATACCCATGGAAAGCTTTGGAAGATCTGCTTGTTTTGCTAATTTTGCTAAGAGCGCGAAATAGGGTCCGGGGTTTTCATCGACAGGGGGAATGCCCATAAGACCGATGATATCAAGTCCATAGTTGTTTTTGCATTGGTTGACAAAAGGGATTACTTCTTGCGGTGCAACACCACTTTTTTGCGGTTCTAATCCAATATTGACCTGAACATAGCAGGGAAGATGCCTTTTTTGTTTTTCCATTTCTTCGGATAAAATTTTGGCTATTTTTTCACGGTCAACCGTTTGGATGACATCAAAAAGTTTTACCGCCTCTGCCGTTTTATTTGATTGTAGGGGACCGATGAGATGGAGTTTAATATTTTCAAATTGTTGACGTAACTCGAGCCATTTTTGTGCCGCTTCTTGTACGCGGTTTTCTGCAAACAAAGATTGTCCTGCTTGCAAAAGGGGTCGTATATCAACAGCAGAAACAGTTTTTGAAACAGCGATAAGTTCAATTTCTTCTACGGGGCGTTGTAGTTCTTGACATGTTTTAGCAATGTCTTTTTGAAGGTTTTGCCATGCTTCAATGGAAGGGGCATCGAGGGGCGTTTGTGTATTCATATTTTTGTGCTTTACCTTTTTTGTTCAAGAGTTGGTCGGTTTTTTTAAAGTTTTATAAAATACTTAGGGAAATATTTCACGAAAATGTTGACGATGAGGTTAATCCATGGTCAAGCATAATAAAACAAGTTTTTGGTTCTGTTTTATTAAAAGAGTATAATGGGAATGACAATTGGACATTATAATATAGGCGAACGCTATAATCCACGTGCGAGAGAAAAAAAATGGCAAGAAATTTGGGATGAAAAGAAAATTTTTCAGACTGTTCAAGAAGATGCTCGTGAAAAATATTATGTTTTAGAAATGTTTCCTTATCCTTCTGGCCGTATTCACATGGGGCATGTGCGCAATTATGCCATGGGGGATGTGGTTGCACGCTATAAACGCGCAAAGGGATTTAATGTGCTTCATCCCATGGGGTGGGATGCTTTTGGTATGCCGGCTGAAAATGCTGCTCTGCAAAGTAAAGTGCATCCTAAAACTTGGACCTATCAAAATATTGCGGTCATGCGCGGGCAATTAAAACAATTAGGACTCTCACTCGATTGGGCGCGTGAATTTGCAACTTGTGATGTGGAATATTACCACCGCCAACAAATGTTGTTCCTTGATTTCTATCAAAAGGGGTTGGTAGCACGTAAAGTGGCTAAGGTGAATTGGGACCCTGTTGATCATACTGTTTTGGCCAATGAACAGGTTGTTGATGGGCGGGGATGGCGTTCTGGTGCGTTGGTGGAACAACGTGAGTTGACGCAGTGGTTTTTCAAAATTAGCGACTTTAGTGAAGATCTCTTGGCAGGGCTTGAAGAGCTGAACCAATGGCCAGAAAAAGTTCGCACCATGCAAAAAAATTGGATTGGAAAATCACAAGGTTTGCTGATTCGTTGGGCTTTAAAGTCGACAGGTGATGCTGATGATGTTTGTGAGAAATTTGATGAGGTTATTTGTTATTCAACGCGTCCTGATACACTTTTTGGTGCCTCCTTTTTGGCTCTGTCTGTTGATCATCCTATTGCACAAGCTTTGGCAAAAAAAGACAAAGCGTTGAGTGATTTTATTGAAAATTGTCGGTGTGGTGGAACGACAACGGCAGCACTTGAAACAGCTGAAAAACAAGGGTTTCTCACGCCCCTTTTGGCAGTTCATCCTTTCGATTCAACAGTACATATTCCTGTTTATATCGCAAATTTTGTGCTTATGGATTATGGAACAGGGGTTGTTTTTGGTTGTCCAGCTCATGATCAGAGAGATTTCGATTTTGCGCGTAAATATGATCTTCCAATAAAACCGGTGGTTTTACCAAAAGGAGAGCAAGCAGAAGATTTTGTTATTACTGAAACACCTTATACGGGTGATGGGGTGATGATCAACTCCAGCTTTTTGGATGGTTTAACACCCCAACAAGCTTTTGAAGGAGCTGCTAAAAAGCTTGAAAAACAAATGCTCAATGGGCAACCGCAAGGGAAGAAAACAGTGCAATTTCGTTTGCGTGATTGGGGGATTTCACGTCAACGTTATTGGGGGTGCCCCATTCCGATGATCCATTGTACAACTTGTGGGGTTGTTCCTGTTCCACGTGCTAATTTACCAGTTGTGTTGCCTGATGATGTTACTTTTGATCAACCGGGCAATCCTCTTGCGCGGCATGAAACATGGCAAAATGTTACTTGTCCTTCTTGTGGTCAACTTGCCAAACGCGAAACCGATACCATGGACACATTTGTTGATTCTTCTTGGTATTATGCACGCTTTACGGCTCCTTTTGCGCAGGAACCTGTTGATAAACGAGCAACAGCTGAATGGTTGCCTGTGCAACAATATATTGGTGGAATTGAGCACGCGATTTTGCATCTTCTTTATGCGCGCTTTTTTATGCGTGCTATGAAATTGGTCGGTCATGTGACGGTAGATGAGCCTTTTAAGGGGCTTTTTACTCAAGGTATGGTGGTGCATGAAACCTATCGAGATGATCAAGGGTGGGTTTCTCCAGCGGATATTTCCATTGTTGAAAAAGATGGAAAGCGGTGTGCTTATAAATTAACCGATCAAAGTGAAGTAACAATTGGTTCGATTGAGAAAATGTCAAAATCAAAAAAGAATGTCGTTGATCCTGATGATATTATCGCATCCTATGGCGCTGATACTGTGCGCTGGTTTGTGTTGTCAGATTCTCCTCCCGAGCGGGATGTCATTTGGACAGAATCTGGTGTTGAAGGTGCACATCGCTTTGTACAGCGTGTTTGGCGCCATGTGGCTGTGAGTGCTTCTATTTTAAAGGATGTGGCGCCTTGTGCAGGGCATCAGGGGGCGGCTTTGGAACTCTCAAAGGTTGCACATCGCACGCTTTGCGCTGTAGAAGATGATTTGGAAAAATTCGCTTTTAATCGGGCTATTGCACGCCTTTATGAATTCTTGAATATTATGGCACCGTTGTTAAATAGGATAGAAAGTGTTGACGATGAAATGAAAGCTTCTTTACGTCAAGCCATGGATTTTTTTCTTGCTATGATTGCACCAATGATGCCCCATTTAGCAGAAGAATGTCATGCTGCTTTAGGGGGAAAAAATTTAATATCTGCGCTTTCTTGGCCTGTTTATGATCGTGCGTTAACCGTTGCGGAATGCTATACTTTGCCAGTACAAATTAATGGTAAAAAACGCGGTGAGGTGAGCGTTGCAGCAACTGCTGATGAGGTGATGATTAAAGAAGCGGTTTTGGCTTTAGATTTTGTAAAGGCACAGCTGGTTGAAAAGCCTGTGAAAAAAATCATTATTGTTCCACAAAGGATTGTGAATGTCGTTCTTTAAAAGTTTTCTGCTTGTTGTTTTAGCTTGTGTCTTTACACTGTTGTGTGGATGCAAAGTTGAACCGCTTTACCGTCAAGAGTTGCAGAGTGCAATGACAATGAATTCTGTTTCTGGGCACTCTTCTGAACAATTTTCTTTGGGGTTAGCGCAAAAGCTTGCTTCTATTGTTGTGGAAGAACCTTCGGATTGTTTTGGTCAAATGGTGCGCAATCATCTGCTGTTTCTTTTGTATGGAAATGGTGGTAAACCTTCTCTACCTGCTTATCGATTGGCATTGCAGATATCCGTCTTTACAAGAGAATCGATGCAGATAGAGGTTGATTTCGAGAAAAAGAGAAAGGGACGACCTTCTGTTGGAACTGTTATGAGCAGAGCTTCTTATACTTTGCAGGATATGAAAAATACTCTTGTTGCAAAAGGAACAGCAATGATGAATGCATCTTTTGAGCGACTTCGTCAAGAATATGCAACGCTGCAAGCAGAAGAAGATGCAAAAAAACGTGTTGCGGAAGAGTTGGCTGAACAGATCTTTTTGTTACTTTCAAAAGATCTTTCCAATAAAAATTCTAGATATTAAGCAATATTTTGTCCTGTTTTTTTCCAGTCGTCGAGGAATATTTGCAACCCTTTGTCGGTGAGAGGGTGTTTGACCAGTGCTTTTAAGATTGCTGGTGGAACTGTTGCAACGTCAGCACCACTGAGTGCTGCTTCTTTGACATGATTAACGGTGCGGATTGAAGCGGCCAAGATTTGTGTTTCAAAGTTATAGTTATCATAAATTGTGCGAATTTCATGAAGCAGTTCACTTCCATCATTTCCGCAATCATCCAGTCTACCAATAAAAGGCGAAACAAATGTCGCGCCTGCTTTGGCAGCAAGTAAGGCTTGATTGGCAGAAAAGCAAAGTGTGAGATTTGTTTTTAGTCCTGCTGCTGTGAGGGCTTTACAGGCTTTTAATCCATCGAGTGTTAAAGGAAGCTTGATACAAATATTGTCGGCAACCTTTGCTAAAACAGCTGCTTCTTTCATGATGCTTTCAAATTCCGTTGCTGCAACTTCAGCAGAAACAGGTCCGCTAATGAGAGCACAAATTTCTTTTGTGACATCAAGAATATTGCGTCCTGATTTTAGGATAAGAGAGGGATTGGTGGTAACACCATCAACAAGGCTTAAATTCTGTAACTCTTGAATTTCTTCGATATTGGCGCTATCCACAAAAAACTTCATCTCTAACCTCTTCTTTTTAGCTTTTATCTTATTTTTTGTTATGCGCTATTGTTGACTGCAAAAGCAAGAGAAAGAATTAATCTCTATGTACAGAACAAGAATGCTATGGTGTTAATCATGTACTCGTTTTCGGTAAAGAAATATGATTTATCGTTTCCACATCCATTTCATAGTGTTACTCGTGATAAGGCATAGAATTCATTGCGTACCAACATTTTTGCGTATTGGCATCTTTGCGTAGCGGTGTTTTTATATTTATGGAAATAAGCTAGCATTATCAAACACTTTGCTCATTTCCTATTTGCGATTGCTCTTGATATTGGAGAGTGCATCATAAGATACCTTCCTTTTTCAGGGGGGATGTTTAACTTTGTTTTTGATGAAAGCGAATGGATTTATTCTGTGTTACCCATTCTTCAACAATACGCTTTTGTGCTACTTGTATTGTTGCTTGATTCTCAATCAAGCTGAAAGATGTACGCACGTGTTTCCACGTTTTGGCACAAAGCCAAGGTGAATATTGTAACGGTTCCATTTGCGATATTATTCTCCCTGTAATTAAAATCATGGGAGACTCTCTCATTAATAAGGATTTACAAATGTTCCTCGATGGGGCTGAAATGAGAAAAATTCATCGTATTGAGGGTTTTATTACAATAGGTAAAATGATGATTATATCTTTATAAATCAGTTTGTTGAAGATAAATTGAGATATGAGGCGGTAAAAAAATAAACGTGTGTGTTGGGAAGAAGTTACACTATGGGATAGCTTTGTTGAAGAGCGCACTTACAATATCATGTTGAATGCTTATAGTGATGAGCTTTATTTGCACAGAAGAATGGCGCTGTTTTTTTTGCTATAGAGTTTTTTATTATAGACGATGAGATTGGTTTTTTTATTGGCACTTTGGTGATGAAATGAGTATTAAAAAGAATTTTTGTGAGAAAAATGTTGTGATAGGGGGGAGAGATTGAATCCTGCAATGAATTTTATAAGAGTGTTTAAAGATAAGGTGTAGACCTGTTGGTGCTCAAGAGGTCGTAGATTGGTTTAAAAGATGCATTCAAACGTGATAGAGGAAGAGATTGTATCTGTATTGGTTCCTCTTCCTGTTGCGCATGCTTATAGTTATAAAGTTCCGTCTTCTATGGAGGTGGAAATTGGTTCTTTTGTTCGGGTTCCGGTGATGGGGCGTGAGCTTTGCGGTTTTGTTGTGGATGTTGGAGAGAAGACAGCAGATGGGCAAAGGTCTGGTTTGGTGGCGCGTGAAAAATTACGCTCTCTGCTTCATGTTTTTGATTGCCCCCCATTAAAGGCAGAAATGATCACATTTTTGCGTTTTGTTAGTCGCTATACAATGGCGCCTTTTGGTCTTGTTGCACGATTGGTTTTGTCTGTACCCGCTGCTTTAGAGCCGGAAGCACAGATGCTGGGTTTGCGATATTGTGGTGGAAATGTAGAACGTCTCACACCAGCGCGGTCACGGGTTTTGGAATTGGTGCGCAGTGAGAAGATATGGACACGTTCTGGTCTGGCACATGCGGCTGGAACTTCGGTTTCTGTTGTTGAAGGTTTAAAAGCGCTAGGAATTTTTGAAGATGTTAAGGTTCCTGCTCCTGATCTTGTGGGCATGCCTGATTCTGATTTTTGTCCTCCTCAGTTGCAGGGAGCGCAAAATGAAGCAGCAACAATGTTGCGGGAAGGTGTTTTATCTTCTCAGTTTCAAGTTTTTTTGCTTGATGGTGTTACGGGATCAGGAAAGACAGAGGTTTATTTTGAAGCGGTCGCTCAAGCCTTCAAAGGGGGCAAGCAGGTTTTAATTTTATTGCCGGAAATTGCTTTAACACAGCAGTTTTTAGATCGTTTTTATGCACGCTTTGGCGCTGCGGCAGCGGAATGGCATTCTGATTTGACACCACGTCGTAGAGAACGCGTTTGGCGGCAAGTTGCAGAAGGGCGGGTGCGTGTCGTTGCGGGGGCTCGTTCAGCGCTTTTTCTTCCCTTTCATGAGCTTGGCTTGATTGTTGTCGATGAAGAACATGATAGCGCTTATAAACAAGAAGAGCGTATTTTTTACCATGCGCGTGATATGGCTGTTGCACGGGGCTCTTTTGAGCGTTTTCCTGTTATCTTATCTTCAGCAACACCGTCGATTGAAAGCCAAGCCAATGTTTTAAGAGGGCGTTATCAAAAGGTACATTTACCTTCCCGTTTTAAAGAAGTTGCACTTCCACAGTTGCGGGTGGTTGATATGCGCCAAGGAGGGGTGCAAAAGGGGCGCTTTATTTCCTTTTCTCTTGAAAGAGCTTTAAAACAAACGCTTGATAAGGGCGAACAAGCTCTTCTTTTTCTTAATCGTCGTGGTTATGCACCTTTAACTTTATGCCGAATTTGCGGACATCGTTTTCATTGTACCGATTGTTCAAGTTGGTTGGTCGAACATCGTGCGCAAGGGCAACTGAAATGTCATCATTGTGGATATCATGAACCACTTCCTCAAGCCTGTCCTGAATGCGGGACATTAGATCATCTCGTGGCTTGTGGACCGGGTGTGGAAAGAATTGCCGAAGAAACACAAATGCTTTTTCCTCAGGCGCGATCATTGATCCTTTCAACGGATCTCAAAGGAGGGATTGGGCAGCTGCGAAGCGAATTACAAGCCATTGCCAATGGCGATGTGGACATTATTATTGGAACACAGTTGGTTGCTAAAGGACATCATTTTCCCAAGCTCTCGCTGGTTGGTGTTATTGATGCTGATCTTGGTCTTGCCAATGGCGATTTACGCGCAAGTGAACGTACCTATCAGCTGCTTTCTCAAGTTACCGGAAGAGCAGGGCGTGTGGGATTGAAAAGTTTAGGATTATTGCAAACTTATCAACCAGATCATCCGGTCATCAAAGCCTTACTTGCATGCCAGCCAGAAGATTTTTACACACGTGAGATTGCAGCACGTCAGCATTATCATTTGCCCCCCTATGGGCGGCTTGCCTCTTTGATTGTTTCTTCACAACAGCGCCAAGCAGCAGAACATTATGCGCGCGCATTGCGTCAGGCAGCGCCACGGGAAAAAAATATCTCGGTTATGGGACCAGCAGAAGCGCCTTTGGCTTTGGTTCGGGGGCGTTATCGTTTTCGGCTTTTGTTGCAAGGACAGCGTTCTTTTGATATACAAGGGTTTATACATGCAATGCTTAGCGGTACACCCAAAATGCCCAGTTCCGTTCGGGTTCAAATTGATATTGATCCGCAAAGTTTTTTCTAAAACCAGTATCACATAAAGTAAAGATCTCTTTGCTTAAGGTGCTTTACTTGAACTCTTAGTATTATTCAGAATAAGCATCCAGGCAGCAAAATATGATATATGTACATTGCATTAAGTAGAGCCACGGGAAAAAATATCTTTGTGATAGAACCAGCAGAAGCGCCTCTCTTCTTCGAGGGCGCTATCATTTCGGCTTTTACTCCTTTTTTGTGTTAGGGACAGTATTCTTTTGATAGGCGGATTCTTTTTATAAGGGCTGAAAATGCTTAGCTGTACACCAAAAGTATCCAATTCTATTCGGGTTCAAATTAATATTGATCTATGCTTCTTCTAAAATCAGTGCAATATAGTGCCATATAAAGTGAAGCTACGCGGGCTTAATGAAGGGCGTGATTTTGATAAAAAAATTTGAAAAGAGAGAATTTGTCGATATTTGGAGCTTATCCGGTATGAAAAATGATATATTATCATTATAAATCAATATGTTGTATATTTAAAGAGTGTGCTTACAAGAAAATATTACTTGGTGAAATTTTTTAAAAGGAGTGGGTATTTGAAGAAAAAAGATCAATGTTTTCTTTAATTTTTAGGAGGATATTCATTGTTTTTTTCTTTCTTATCAGTTTGAAATAATAGACTTTTTCAATCGCAGCTGCATCTCATTAAAGGTCTTGTGGTGATAAAGGGAGTGTTTTTTAGAGAAGAAGTGTTTTATTATGGTGGCAAGGGCATTTGAAGAAAAATCAAAGAGAGTGAAAAAATCGCTCAGAGAATGTCAAAAAGAGGCATAAAAAAACTGTGATGCCATCCTGTATATCTAAAAAAAATGCTTTTCAAAAATATTTTGAATATTTTATTAAAATTTTTAAAAAGCAGCGATTTGTAGTGTTGCGAGTCGGCTATGTCTATGCTAGAAACCAAGTGATTTTTGTTCTAGGTTTTAAGAAAAAGATTCTTAAGATTGAGAATGTCTGTTTCATTTCATCTGATAACTATCAGAGAGTAGCTCAAGGGAAAGAGGCGGTATTTCGTGTCGGATTCATTTTCTCTCATACCGCTGCCGTTGGTAGATCAACGCTATGCGCAAGCGCTTTTTGATTGCGTTCAAGAAGCTGGGAACGTTGAAAAGGTTGAAAAGGCAGTAGAGGATCTTTTGCTTGTTTTGGAGCATAAGGATTTAAAACGCTTTGTGCTTAGTCCATTCTTTTCAGTTAAAGAGCAAATTAAGGTGATGCAATCTGTTTGTGCAAACATCAAATTTGCTGATAAAAACGCAGGGCAGGTCATTGGTAATTTTTTACGCGTTATTGCAACAAACCGTAGGCTTAGTGCCGTATTTGGTATTTTACGTGCTTTCCAGCATTGTGTTGCACGCGCTCGTAGGCAGGTTACTACGCAAATTGTTTCTGCGCGCCCCTTAAGTTCTCAACAAAGACAAGAGTTGTGTGAGGCTTTGGAAGGTGTTGTTGGAGGAAAAGTTTTGCTGCACATCATTGTGGATCCAACAATTCTTGGTGGATTAATCGTTCGTGTGGGGTCGTCTCAAATTGATACGTCTCTTCTCACAAAATTGTCTTCACTTAAGCTTGCATTGAAAAAAGAGGTCAGCTGATGGATATTAGACCATCTGAAATTTCAAAAATTCTAAAAGAGCAAATCAGAAACTTTGACCAAAAGGCTGAGGTTTCAGAAATTGGTTGGGTTCTCTCTGTAGGGGATGGTATTGCTCGCGTTTATGGTTTGGATAATGTCCAAGCAGGGGAAATGGTCGCCTTTCCAAACGGTGTGCGTGGTATGGCACTCAATTTGGAAGTTGATAATGTTGGTGTGGTCATTTTTGGCTCAGATCGTGATATTCGTGAAGGTGATTGTGTAAAGCGGTTAGGCGCTATCGTCGATGTTCCTGTGGGCCCCGCTTTGCTGGGACGTGTGGTTGATGCGTTGGGAAACCCTATCGATGGGAAGGGTCCCATTAAAGCAACGGAGCGTCGTCGTGTTGATGTTAAGGCGCCTGGAATTATTCCGCGTCAGTCAGTGCATGAACCGATGTCGACCGGATTGAAAGCGATTGACGCACTTATTCCTATTGGACGGGGGCAGCGTGAATTGGTGATTGGTGATCGCCAAACAGGAAAAACAGCAATTTTGCTCGATACATTTTTAAATCAAAAACCTTTTCATGAAAAAGGGGCAGGACGAGAGCAAGACAAAGTTTATTGTATTTATGTGGCTATCGGTCAAAAACGTTCGACGGTGGCACAATTCGTTAAAGTTTTAGAAGAACGTGGAGCGCTGGAATATTCTATTATTGTTGCAGCGACCGCTTCTGATCCAGCACCACTGCAATTTATTGCACCTCTTGCTGGGTGTGCTATGGGTGAGTATTTCCGTGATAATGGGCAACATGCTTTGATTGGTTATGATGACTTGTCAAAACAGGCGGTGGCGTATCGTCAAATGTCTCTTTTATTGCGTCGTCCTCCAGGTCGTGAAGCTTATCCGGGAGATGTTTTCTATCTTCATTCGCGTCTTTTAGAGCGGGCTGCGAAGTTGAATGCGGAAAATGGATCTGGGTCATTGACAGCTTTGCCGGTTATTGAAACGCAAGCAAATGATGTTTCTGCCTATATTCCTACAAATGTGATTTCGATTACTGATGGGCAAATTTTTCTAGAGACTAATTTATTTTATCAAGGAATTCGTCCTGCTGTAAATGTTGGTCTTTCTGTGTCGCGTGTTGGTTCTGCCGCACAAATTAAAGCGATGAAGCAAGTTGCTGGCTCGATTAAAGGTGAATTGGCGCAATATCGTGAAATGGCAGCTTTTGCGCAGTTTGGCTCTGATTTGGATGCGTCAACCCAGCGTCTGTTAAATCGGGGTGCGCGCTTGACAGAGCTGTTGAAGCAGCCGCAATTTTCTCCACTCAAAACAGAAGAACAGGTGGTGGTTATTTTCGCGGGTGTGAATGGCTATCTTGATGCTTTGGCGGTTTCTGATGTTGCGCGGTTTGAGCAGGGACTTTTGGTGCTTTTGCGTAGTGATTATCAAGATCTCTTAAAGGCAATTGCTGAGCAAAAGCAAATAACAGATGAGCTGAAAGATAAGTTGATAACTGTTCTTAATACTTATGCGAAAAATTTCTCGTGATGAATTGATGGAATGCTTGAATGGCTTCACTAAAAGATCTTAGAGACCGTATCGCTTCGGTTAAAGCAACACAAAAGATTACCAAAGCTATGCAAATGGTTGCAGCGGCGAGGTTGCATCGTGCTCAAGAGGCAGCGCAGTCTGCACGTCCTTATGCGAAGAGAATGGCTGATATTTTGACCAGTGTTGCTGCCGATGTAGATGGTGTTGATGCGCCTACTCTTATGCGTGGTACGGGGCGCGATGATGTGCATCTTTTGGTGGTGTGTACTGCTGAGCGCGGTTTGTGTGGTGCTTTTAACGTGCAAATTGCTCGTCGTGCACGTGAACAGATTAAGGCATTGTTGGCGGCTGATAAAATAGTAAAAATTATCACTGTGGGTAAAAAAGGCGCGGATATTTTATCGCGTGATTACAAAGGCTTGATAATTGATCATATCGATTTGCATGCTGTAAAGCGAATTGGTTTTGCAGAGGCAGTGATGATTAGTCAACGGATTGTTGATTTATTCAATGAAGGTGCTTTTGATGTTTGTACGCTGTTTTATTCTGAATTTGTTTCCGTAATTAATCAGCGTCCAACAGCTTTGGATTTGATTCCAATGGTTGCTCCAAAAGCAGCTGTTGGGGCAATAGATGTTGTGGAGCAAACCGATCATAACAAAGGTTCACAATCGATTGTTTATGAATATGAACCTGATGCTGCGTCTCTTTTAGAGGCCCTTGTACCACGTAATCTTTCGGTGCAAATCTTTCGGGCTTTGCTAGAAAATGTTGCTGGTGAAATGGGCGCCAAGATGACAGCTATGGATAATGCATCGCGCAATGCGGGTGAAATGATTAGTAAATTGACGGTGGCTTATAATCGTCAACGTCAAGCACAGATTACGACAGAATTGATCGAAATTATTGCGGGCGCTGAAGCGCTTTAAATGGAGAAGGTAAGGATTGATGGTAAAAGCAGTAACCTCAAGCAAAGGAACAGAAAAAGGTGAAAAAAAGAAACCAGCTGCTCGTTCCGGCGTGAAAAAAGCCGCTTCGAAATCTCAAGTGGATGTAAAGGCTTCCTCTGTACCTGCGCGTGATGCAGCTAAAGATACACCTGTAAAAAAAGATACATCCGCAAAAAAAGAAGAGCGTGCAAAAGGCGCTGTTGGTGAAATCAAGCAGATTATTGGTGCTGTCGTTGATGTGCAATTTGAAGGTGAATTGCCAAATATTCTCAACGCTTTGGAAACAGAGAATTTAGGCAATCGCTTGGTATTAGAAGTTGCGCAGCATTTGGGTGAAAATACCGTGCGTACGATTGCTATGGATACGACTGATGGTTTGATGCGGGGCCAAAAGGTTGTGGATACAGGCACACAAATTAGCGTTCCTGTAGGAGAAGCAACGTTGGGACGTATTATGAATGTGATTGGGGAACCGGTGGATAATGTGGGACCAATCGCTTCAACCAAAACACGTTCTATTCACCAAGAGGCACCTGAATATGTTGAGCAATCGACTGTTTCGGAAATTCTCGTAACCGGTATTAAAGTCGTCGATTTGTTAGCCCCTTATTCTAAAGGGGGTAAAATTGGCTTGTTTGGTGGTGCTGGTGTTGGAAAAACCGTTCTCATTATGGAGCTTATAAACAATATTGCAAAGGCACATGGTGGCTATTCTGTATTTGCTGGTGTGGGAGAACGTACACGTGAAGGAAATGATCTTTATTATGAAATGATCGAAAGCCGCGTGAATGTGAATCCAAAAGAGAATAATGGTTCAACGGAAGGGTCAAAGTGTGCCCTTGTTTACGGGCAAATGAATGAACCACCAGGAGCGCGTGCGCGTGTGGCTCTTTCAGGATTGACAATTGCGGAAAGTTTCCGTGATGAAGGACAAGATGTTCTCTTCTTTGTGGATAATATTTTCCGTTTCACGCAAGCAGGAGCTGAGGTATCTGCTCTTTTAGGGCGTATTCCTTCTGCTGTTGGGTATCAGCCTACCTTGGCAACGGATATGGGGGCGTTGCAAGAACGTATTACCAGTACAAAAACAGGTTCTATTACTTCCGTTCAGGCAATTTATGTTCCGGCAGATGACTTGACGGATCCGGCGCCGGCAGCGTCTTTTGCTCATTTGGATGCAACAACTGTTCTTTCGCGCTCTATTGCGGAAAAGGGGATTTATCCAGCGGTTGATCCGCTTGACTCTTTCTCGCGTATGTTGGATCCATTGATTGTGGGGGAAGAGCATTACACTGTTGCTTGTCAAGTGCAAACCATTTTACAACGTTATAGAGCGCTTCAGGATATTATTGCTATTCTTGGAATGGATGAACTTTCTGAAGATGACAAATTGCTGGTGGGGCGGGCGCGTAAAATTGAACGTTTCCTTTCGCAACCTTTCCATGTTGCTGAAGCCTTTACTGGTTCGCCGGGGAAACTCGTTCCTTTGGAAGATACAATCAAAGGCTTTAAGGGGCTTTGTGCTGGCGATTACGATGATTTGCCAGAAGCTGCTTTTTATATGGTTGGTTCGATTGATGAAGCACTTGAAAAAGGAAAGCGTCTCATGGCAGAGGCTTCTTAGTAAGAAGCTTCTTATTCAAGAGAATAACTGTCATGGGTATTTTTCGTTAAAAAGGACGAGTCGTTGGAGAAAACGGAAAGTCCTTATATCGGGTATTGTGGAGACTTTCGTGGAAGACAATAGAGAAGAGCATTTTTTATTTGAGCTTGTATCGCCTGAAAAAATTGTGTTTTCAGAGCAGGTAGTGTCTGTTGTTCTTCCTTCAGCCTCAGGTTATTTGACAGTTATGGCGCATCATGCGCCATTGGTGGCAAGTATTGTGTTGGGCAGTGTTCGTGTTCGTACCTCTTTGGGTGAAAAATTATTTGTTGTATGCGGGGGCGTTGCAAATATTACCTTTTCAGGTTGCTCTTTATTGGTAGAGCACGTTGTGGCTGTAGAGAATCTTTCTTTTGATGTATTAGAACAGCAGATTTTGCAGATTCAAGCGACGTTAGAAGGAGGGACAAGTGATGAGGACAATCATAAAATAGAGGCTTTTTTCCAGCAGTTGTCAGCTGATGGTGCTGTGTTGATAGAAGCGTAGCAGAGTATACAGGAAAAGATGACATGAGCGGAAAAAAGAGTACGGTTGTGTCTGCTAAAAGGAGTGCAAAACCTTTTCCTCATCCTGGTCGTGTCTTTGCGGGACCTTTGCCAAAGTGCTTTGTTTATATTTTTGCTTCTCTTATTTTGCAATGGGCTTATGGTTTAGGGGCTAATATTGTTCAGTCTAACATTGTCCATCTTACGGGTGATTTTCATGCAACTTTGGCCGAGACGACATGGCTGGTAGCGGCTTATATGGCGCCAAATGTGAGTGTAGCGATTATGTTGATCAAAATCCGCTATCAATTTGGGCTGCGCGCTTTTGCTGAACTGTCAATCCTTGGCTTTGTTTTGGTTTGTGTGTTGCAGCTCTTTGTTACGGATTTGCGTTCTGCGCTAATTATTCGCTTTTTTGCTGGGATTGCTGCTGCACCTTTGGCTTCGCTTGCGCTGCTTTATATGATGGAGGCTTTTGCTCCAGCAAAGAAGTTTACTGTTGCTCTGAGTTTGAATTATATGAATGCAGCTTTAGCAGCACCTTTATCACGTTTGATTTCTCCTGATTTGCTGGAAAATGGTGGTTTTTCCAGCCTTTCCGCTCTGGAAATGGGGTTGGTTCTTATCAGCTTGGTCTGTATCTATACTTTACCTCTTACTCCTGTTGTGCGTAGTAAGGTTATTCAAAAATTAGATTGGATAAGCTATGGTTTGATTGCTCTTGGTCTTGGATTAAATGCTGTGATCATGTCTGTTGGTATATTGTATTGGTGGTATGAAGCGCCATGGATTGGTTGGGGGCTCGCACTTGCTATTTTCTCTTTGGCTGTTGCTATTATTATTGAGCTTAATAGAGAAAAACCGTTGATTGATCTCCGTTGGATTTTCAGTAAAGAAATGATACAATCTGTTTTTATTTTATTGATTTTTCATGTTTTTTTGTTGGAACGATCCAATTTGCCCGTCGGTTTTTTTAATCTTTTTGGTTTGCTCAATCGTGAAATGGCGCCCATGTATCTTGCGGTGACATTAGGGATTCTGTTAGGGGGGGCTGTTTGTGTCTTTTTTTTACGGACGGGGCGTGAAGATTATTTTTATTTGTTATCTTTGGGTTGTTTGGCACTTGGCGCTTATTTAGATAGTCGTGTCAATCATTTAACGCGTCCGCAAGATATGATGTTGAGCCAAGGATTGGTGAGTTTTAGTTATGCACTTTTTTTGCCTCCTGCTCTTTTCAAAGGGTTTGTGATTGCTGGTGAGCGAGGGCCGCGTTATGTTTTGAGTTTTATTGCTGTTTTTTTGCTAACGCAAGTGACAGGGGGATTGATGGGATCGGCTTTTTTTGGCACTCTACAGTTTTATTTTGCTCATAAGAACTTTGAGTCTTTAACACAAAATATTGTTGTGACGGATCCGCTTATTTCTGGTGAGATAAATACTTTATTTTCGCCTTCTTATGGTGCTTCTGTTCCCCATGGCTTTGGAAGTGAGCAGGCGACTTCTCTGTTGATAGAGAAATTTAAGTTAACAGCAAATATTTTTGCTTATGATGACGTTTTTCGGCTTTATTTTTATATTTCAATGGCTGTATTCGTTGTTTTTCTTGTTACAATGGTTGTTAAGTCATGCTCTTTGCGTGCGTTAGAAAAGTAGAGTGATGTTATAGAAGAGGGGTGCAAAAAATGATAAAAGCATTACGGTCAAAAGCTACGATTGTTGCATTCCTATCGGGCATTACGGGTGTTTTGCTAATTTTGTGGGCTTGGAGACTTCCTCCTTTTGTAAATAACATTCAAATAACGGATAATGCTTCCATTAAGGGTAATGTTACTCTGGTGAGTTCACAGATCTCTGGGGTGATTGCACGGATTTATGTGCAAGATTATCAACGTGTTGAAAAAGGAATGCTACTCTTTGAGCTTGATGATTCTCTTTTTCGTCAGCAGCTTGCACGGGCACAGGCTGTTCTCGATTCAAAAAATGCAAAACTGGCAAGTATTGAATTGCAAGCTCAGATTTTACAGGGAGAAGTTAATGCTGCAGAAGCGGAATTAGCGCGTTCACGAGCATTCTCTAATGTTGTTTCTGATAGTAAAAAGTTAGGCTTTGGTGATGCGGCAGTTTCTGTTTCTCGCCCTCTTTCACAACTCTTGGCAGCCCTAGAAACAAAACGACAATTGCAAAAACAATTAAATCTTGAACGGCAAAGTTTACAGTCAGAAGTTTCGGGAGCGAAGGTGAGTGTTGAGTTGGCAAAACTTAATCTCGATCATACAAAGATTTTATCTCCTAGAACAGGCTATGTTGGATTGGTTGGCGCTAGGGTAGGGCAATATGTTATGCCGGGGACACAATTGGTCTCTGTTATTTCTGATGATATTTGGATTATTGCTAATTATAAGGAAACGCAACTTTCTCAGATGCGTGTGGGACAACCGGTTGTTTTTTCTGTTGATGCATTGAACAACAAAAAGTTAACAGGGCGTGTGGTTCGTTTTGCACCTGCTACAGGCTCAGAATTTTCATTGTTAAAAACGGATACGACAATTGGTAATTTTATCAAAATTGCGCAACGTATTTCAGTACGGATTGCTTTAGATCCTGGGCAGGAAGGGATTGAAAAACTCATTCCTGGCATGTCCGTGGTTACCTATGTAGATACTTCGCAGCGAGTCGATTCTGGAGGATGAAATTTTGGGTTTTTTCAGTTTAATTTTTGCGTCATTTACTTATAGCAAGTGGTTGTTTACGTTGGAAGATTTCGTTTGGTTTGCTATACTACATGTTTTAAAGCTCTTAGGCTTCTTATACTTTTATGTCATGATGTAAAATAATGTTCCTTAGAATATTAAAGCGCATGCATCTTTACTCACTTCCATTTCTTTTGAACTAACTCAGTAGGGGGATGGAGTATTGGAAGCTTTGCCTGTGGTTTTGCACAACACTGTCCTTTGAGGTGTGGTGTCACCGCATGTTTGGAAGATGGGGGTGGGGGATGCCAGATAAAAAACTGGATTATAGACTGCTCGGATAGGTGGGAAACTTATCCTGTTGGGAGAGGGCATAAAGTTAGGAGGAAGACGTAAAGTTTATATTTTGTAAACCATAAAAAATGCCCGCTTTGAGTCGGGCATTAAAAGGGAAGGTTATTGGTTGTGTTATTAATTTTTACGGATCAGCAAGAAGCTTACTAAAACGACTCCTGCTGCTAATGCGAGGGTTTTTTTAGGATTTTCTTTCGCTTTTTTCTTTAATTCTGTAGCATGTTCGTTGAGGTGATAAAGTGCGTGACGGCCTTTTTGTTTCCATGTATTAAACAGCTCAGAAATGTTTTCAAAGCTATCATTTTGAAAACTCCAATGATTTACGGGGACCAGCTCTCTTTTTAATTGTGCTATACGTTTTTTAATTTTAGCATTTTTTCTATGGGGTGAAAATAGACACATTTATTGACTCCTTCATGTGTTAAATTGTTGTGTGACAGTTGGAATTGTGTTTGGGGTTTTGCTATAACGGCTTGAAAATTGAAAGGTTGCATTGATAATGCCGTGCGTGGGTGAGATGAGAGTTAAGAGTTTGGGTTTAATGAGGCATTTCTTAATGTACTCGAGTTCATTTCGTGATGGTGTTTGTTAAGGATGTAAGGTAAAAATTTTTACAAAATGGTGTAAGATTCATTCATAAAAATGGTGGGCGATGTCTTCATTTTTTTGTTTGTTTAAAGTGTTGGGATAGCTTTTGGCACTTGAAATAGTTTATAAGGAGTTTTTATCTACCTATTCTCTTGTGGCTGTAGGGAAGTGGTATTGATTGATTCAATTAAGAAGATTTAAAATGAGGAAATCTTATGATATTTGGGTTTTCCATTCAAATTTGTAAAAAATAGATTATTATAAATCAATATGTTGGATTAATTTGGCGATGTCTTTCATGCATTTTTAAAAATGGCGCTTTGATGGGTGTTATTTGTTGTGTTGTAAAACACTGTTTTGTGATGACATTAATGTCAGGTATCGGAATGCAACTTAAAAATACAGTATTGTCTCTGTTTTGTTTCAGTTTCTTTTTGAAGCAACCAAGTGTAGAAGTATAAACTTGAACAGAAGTAGTAGAACTTATCCGGTACGTCTATAGAATGAATCCACCTATGAGTTGTATTGCATCAGTGTTAGTAGGTAGAACCTTTTGAGAGCAATCTGTTAAGATTGGTGGGCGGTGTAATTTTCGTCCTTTGAAGCGCGGAGGAAATCAATGTAAATAATGATTGATAGCGCAGGTTTTAAAAATTTGAGGACTTGATGAGTACGACCTATTTTTTATCTAAACCACTTGAGCGTCGTCGATCTGTTGGTGTTGCTGTTGGTGATGTGATCATTGGGGGGCAGAGCCCGATAGTTGTACAGTCGATGACCAATACAGATACCGCTGATGTTGATGCAACTGTTTCTCAAGTAGCTGCTCTTTGGCAAGCTGGCTCACAATTGGTTCGAATTACTGTTGATCGCGATGAAGCGGCGGCGGCTGTACCAAAAATACGGGAGCGATTGGAGAGGTTAGGATTTTTTGTACCATTGGTTGGGGATTTTCATTATATTGGTCATAAGCTTTTATCTGAGCATCCTGCGTGTGCTGAAGCGCTTGCAAAATATCGCATCAATCCTGGAAATGTAGGTTTTGGCGCAAAAAAAGATCGTCAATTTGCAGAAATTATTGAGATTGCTTGTCGGTATCATAAACCTATTCGTATTGGCGTGAATTGGGGCTCTCTTGATAATGCGTTGTTAACACGGCTTATGAATGAAAATGCACAGCAAGAAAATCCTTTATCGGTTGCTGAAGTGATGCGGGAAACTGTTGTGCAGTCGGCTTTGCTTTCGGCTACTTTAGCAGAAGAGTTAGGGTTGGGGCGTGATAAAATTATTCTTTCTGCTAAAGTGAGTGATGTCCAAGATCTTATTGCTGTTTATACCACCTTGGCGGCGCGTTGTGATTATGCTCTTCATTTGGGATTAACGGAAGCTGGGATGGGAACAAAGGGCATTGTTGCTTCTTCGGTGGCTTTGGGTATTTTATTACAGCAAGGGATTGGCGATACGATACGAATTTCCTTAACACCAAAACCTGGTGGTGATCGGACACGAGAAGTAAAGGTGGGGCAAGAACTTTTGCAAGTGATGGGGTTTCGGCAATTTTTGCCTGTGGTTGCGGCTTGTCCTGGTTGTGGGCGCACAACCTCAACGGTCTTTCAACAATTGGCACAAAAAATTGAAGCAGATTTATACAAAAATATGCCTGTTTGGCGTGAAAAATACCCTGGCGTTGAAAGTTTGAAGGTTGCTGTGATGGGATGTATCGTCAATGGACCGGGGGAATCAAAGCATGCGGATATTGGAATCTCTTTGCCTGGAGTGGGGGAAAGTCCTGCGGCACCTGTTTTTATTGAGGGACAAAAGGTAAAAACTTTGCGGGGTGATCACATTGCTGAAGAATTTGAAGCACTTTTGAGTGATTATATTCATACACGCTTTGGGCAAGGTTGAGGTAAAATCGCATAAGGTTGAAGTAAAAATGGTGTGTCGTTTTTTTAAACAAGCTGTCTTCAATGTGAAGAGGGTGCTGTTGTATGCTGCTTTAGCTATGGTCAATACTGTTGTTGGTTACTTATTATTTTAGGTAAAACCAGATGATATGCCTGTTTTAGAATCAGAAGCTTATGAAAGATATTAATGAGTTTGAGTGTGTTAAGACTATTAAGCAAAACGATATGAATACTTTAATAGATCCGTAAATGTTGTTGCTGGTTTTTTGGCTGCTCTTGAGACAGTAAAATATTTAACGGATTCTTCAAATATCAAATTATAGAAAGAACATTGTTCATTCATTGTTTCGGTATTTTCCAGCTATAAAATTGATAGGACTGAAGATCCTTATAGCGGTTATAGCCCTATTTGTCGTAAAATGTAAGCTTTTATATTGATATAAAATGATGTATACGGGTGCCTTTTTTGGCGTTATTGGGGGAGTGCATGACAAGTATATTAGCGTTTGGCTTTTTATTTAACGGTATAAGGATTTTAACCGGCGCCTTTATTGTCTTTTATATGCTTGAAAAAGGCTTAACACTTATTGATATTGGGATCATTAAGTCGTTTCAGGCTTTTATTATGATGGTTACAGATATTCCTCTGGGATATTTTGCTGATCGAAAAAGTTATAAAATATCGATCGTTTTGGCAGCGGCTTTTGCTGCTACATGGCTCTTTCTCATGGGATTTTCTACAAGCTTTTATGGTTTTCTTTTGGCAGAATCTTTTAATGCCTTATCGCTGACATTGATTGCGGGGGCTTATAATGCTTTACTTGTTCAATATGCAAAAGCAAAAGTGACATCGACTAAAAAAGTGCTGGGAGCGAGCTCTCAATATAATTACATCGGCATGTTTATATTCAGTTTGATCGGTGCTTATTTTGCTGATTATTCGAGCCAATATATATGGTATATCGCGGCGTTTTTAATGTTGATGACAGCACTCTTTGGTTTGTTTTTTCTTGATGACTTGAAGGGGGAGAAAAAAACAAATAAAGCGAATTCTCTCATTTGTGAAGCTAAGGAGATGTTGTCTATTTTTATTAAAGTTCCTTATATTTCTTTATGCTTTTATTTTTCATTGATCTTTTTCAATATATTCTCGCAGTATTGGCAGTGGATATTTAAAGATCATCATATTAATGTCACTTATTTTGATCTTGGTGTGACATTTTCGCTGATATTGTTCTCTCAGCTTTTGGCTAGTTTTCTCTTTACAAAACTAAGTGAAAGAATGAACTTTATTTTACTGTTGTTTCTTTCAGCTTCACTGATTTTTACCGTTGCTTTCTTTGAACCAAGAAAAGAAATGGCTGTCATTTTAGTTTGTATGATTTTTTATCTCATTAAGTATACATATCTTCGTGTAGAAGTTGTTTTGCATGATAGTATTAGTGATCATTTCAGGGCTACATATGAATCTTTCTTGTCAACCGTTGGGAGATTTAGCTTATTGGTATTTTTTTACATGAGTGCGTATATGGTCAATATATTTGGCTTTTTCTCACTCGTTTATATTTTTGCTATTTATTTATTGATTTACTTGTTGGCAGTACTTTTTTTAGAAGGAACTCTCAAAAAAGTTCAGTGAAAATATTAACTTATTACGATACGTGTTTTATAGGGTTTCATAGTGGGGCAAAGCTTTGATTTATTAAGGCGCATCGTTGTTTTTGCATGTTGAATGAGAAAGCTGAATAGTGTCAGTTATTCTTATTTAAAATCTATGTATGTTGAAGCAATCAAAGTCATCTGCTTGTACGTTATAAGTGGGCTTGGCATAATAATCATTAAAATGGCATAACAATCATTACAAAAGAAATAAAAATGCTGCTCATGAATATTACACAAAGGGTTGCTGACAAGATTGGACGCTGATAAAGAACATGATTGTGCCGGATTATATACTATTAAGGAATGGTGATGGAGCAGTTTTCTCATTTTCATTGGTTCCTTACTGGTAACACTTTATCTCATTAGAGCTAATTTAAGCAGTCGGACAATTTATAGCCTGTTCAAATAGGCTTTCCTCATGACTGATTTTATTGTTGATATATTTAACGCGTTTTATTGCTGTTTTCTTTAAAATATCAATTATCTTGTTGAGATAATTTTTTACGTTGTACATTCTCATTTTTGAGTATTTTCTCTTTGATTGTGGTGTTAGCTCTGTATTTTCTGATGTTAGAAAATTTCTGATCCAGATAATAAACTTATCTATGGAAACTTTGAATGACATCCCCCCTCTTTGAGAGGGAATAAAACCAAGTACAGAAATATTGTTGAGTACAATTTGCTACAAATAAGCCACAAGAAACCAGCACATATTGATATATTTGATAGGAATCTGTTAAGCCGTACAAATTATGGTTATTATAAAGGTAAAGCGATGAAATCGTTATCCATAACGTGTGTTGTAACATTTATAACTCTTTTTTCTGTATTGGTATTGTTGGGATGTACGCGTGTAGATAGTTTAGAGCAGTACAATAAACTTTACGAAGAATATATAAGTGAAAAATACGAGGCTTTTGAACATTTTCAAAAGCAGGAACAAGCAAGAAATTTCGTCTATAGCCGTGGTTATCAAAATATAGCGCCCAAATTTGATATTATATGGCATCGACACATACTTATTGTTTTATGTGGACGCTTTGTTAATTTATTACGCAGTGATTATAATGAGGAGATGTCATGGGCAATGCTACCCAATGTCATAAGCAGTTTGCGTTATGACTATAATTGGAGAGAAAGCGATTTTATCTGGGCTTATAATATGTCTATGAATTCTACCGACCCCATGATTGATTATGCGAAAAAATTTCTTAATTCTTCAAGTGGAAATGGTATTAGCCCAACAACACAAATTATTGACCTTGTGTCTAGTATGAGAGCTGGTCATGATGACAATACTAAACAAATAGCGCGTTTTTGCAGAGAACTCCACACGATATATGATATGATGAAACCAAGAGGAATTTACAAATGATATTGAATGGGTAATGAGAAAAATTCTCTCGAAGGGTATTAAATGGCTATAATACTCTTGATAATTGCGGCATTTTCTTGGCCATGTTGCTTGTTTTTTTATTATGGCTTCAAAAGGTGGACATATTTTCCAGCTTTGGCAACAGGCATAGGTTCACTTACAATGATGCTTTTCATCTTAATAAGAAAATTGCACTTAAAGGAGGAAATTTGCACTTGGATTGAAAAAACGACTTATCACAAATTAGATTGCGCTATTATATATAATAATAATAAGGACTTTTTTATCTTTCTGTTGCAAAGATCATTCTCTGTTTAATCTTATCAATTCTCTTTTTGTGTGATGAATTGAATAAACGAGATAAAGAGCGTGATGAATTAAAGTTCTACAGTGATCATGATTATTATTAAATTGAAGTTATTACACACTTTTGTAAATAAAAATGTTTCTGCTTTTGAAGGAGCATGCCGACACAATCATTCACTTTGCTAGCCCCTAATGTTGCGACAGCCCTTGGCTTTTAAGACGGTTCATAAGAGGCATTTTTTTAGTCTTTTCTTTGATGTTTTGCCCTACGCGGCTCTCTCTGTTTTTGAGGTGCAAGCAAGTGATTTTTATTGATTCAATATACACAGATTTGAAATGAAAGAATCTTACGGTATTCAGGGTTCTTATTCAAGTTGAATAACCGATAATTATCATTATAAATCAATGTGTTATATCTTTCCAGCTTAAGAAAAGAGAGATCAGTAATAATACTGCTTTGGTCTTTCGCTCTATTGAAATTAATGGCTTTATTTATCCTGTTATGCCGTAACATACTGTCATTTGAGGGGTGGTGAAGGTATCCTGTTTGATACATTAAGTATTTTAAGAAGTACATGGTGAATATTCTTAAGTCTTGCTTATCGCGTCTTTAGTTTAAGTGAATCGCATGTGTGGAATCGGCTTTAAAGCATCCACTGTAATATCTTTTAAAACATGGTGATTACGCATTTTTACATTTTGTTTCTTTCAGTTTTTAATGGAAGGCATTTTTCATGCAAAATAGGATACCTAGAATGCATTTGTGTTATAAATTCACGCGGCTTGTTTTAATGAAATTCCTCTCAAGATTTGTCGTACCCATTTCATGATAAGGACTATAATGGAGATTAATAGTAACGTTTCTTGGAAAAGTCTATTATGCATTCAATAAATATGACGGTGTACACTATGTACAATAGGGTGGATGAAGTTTAATTTTGGCGTATTGCACTAAAGTGTGCTGCTTGTTGGAGGGGGAGTGCTTTAGCGCCAAAAGGATGTAAGAATGCTTCTGCTTTACTGATGAGTATATCTCGCTTTTTTTGGGTTTCTTTAATGCCGTAAAGGTGAACAAAAGTGGCTTTTTGTGCCGTTTCATCTTTCCCAGCCGTTTTTCCTAGGGTTTGCGTGTTGGCGGTGACATCAAGAAGGTCATCGGTTAATTGAAAGGCTAAACCAAGATAGGTACCAAAATCAGTAAGTTTTTCAGTTAATTCTTTAGATGCATTGCCAATGATGGCACCTGCTTGGCAAGCAAAGCTTATCAGGGCTGCTGTTTTCATGTGTTGTAGAGTGATGATGTCAGTACTTTCTTGCGGTCTTTTTTCAGCTTCAAGGTCCAGCATTTGTCCACCTAACATACCGCCAAGTCCTGCCGATTGTGCAAGAGACGTGATCAGCTTGATTCTAATATCTGTAGATAGATTACTAGCTTTATGGGCAATGATTTCAAAGGCAAATGTTAAGAGGGCATTGCCTGCTAGAATTGCTGTTGCTTCATCAAATGCTACATGGACAGTGGGTTTTCCACGCCGGAGTATATCGTTATCCATAGCGGGAAGATCATCATGAATGAGCGAATAACAATGGATACATTCTAAGGCACATGCAACATCAAGAGAATATTCTACAGGGACATCAAAAAGTGCAGCACTTTGAATTACAAGAAAAGGACGCAAGCGTTTTCCACCGTTCAGCACACCATAGCGCATGGCTTTGATTAAGTTTTTAGGGCGTGAAATTTCACCATTTTGGATTTGATTACTTAACAGGGTATCAAGTCGTTTTTCAACGGTGTCTCTATGTTTTGCAAGAAGGGTGGTAAATTCGTGCATTCTTGCTTCCTTTGTTTTACAAAAATGAAATTATGAAGTTTAAAGAGAAAGAGTGTCGCTTTTTCTTATTTTCATAAATTGGCGTCGTTTTTTATTAAAAATCAACTTCTCTTTTTATCCGTATCTCTACTGTATGCGCAAATCCCTTTTTAAACAAAATAAAAAATGAAGGTCTTATAAAAAAGCTTTCATTGGTGTATAAAATTCTCAAATTTTGCAGTGTTTTTGATATTCATTTGATTATTGTGACACCATTTTTGATAACAAGAAGGTCATTTTTGGTAAGAGGAGGATCATTTTGACATTGCCTCTTCTTTTTTATCAGTGTATAATATCTTCAAATTTTATGGTGTTTTTAAATGAAGCATTGTCATTTTTGACATTGCTTTTTCTGTTTTAATGGATTTGGAGTGTCTTTTTATGGCTGTACCTAAACGAAAAACCTCTCCAGCGAAGAGGGGCATGCGCCGTTCGGCTGATGCTCTGAAGGCGCCGACTTATATCGAAGATAAAAATTCTGGTGAATTACGTCGTCCTCATCACATTGATTTGAAAACGGGAATGTATCGTGGGCGTTCCGTTTTAGTGGTTAAAGACTGAGCGTTTTCTTTCTTTTCCAGTGGTGAACTTCTTTTATTTCGTCGATCAATGCACGCTTGGGGCGTGCATTTTCGCTTTAAGATCAATGTTGGGGTTCCCTTGCGTCGCCCTCTATTGATATGGAAAAGGGAATGTATCGTGGGCGTTCCGTTTTAGTGGTTAAAACTTTAGCGTTTTCTTTCTTTTCCAGTGGTGAACTTCTTTTATTTCTTCGATCAATGCACGCTTGGGGCGTGCATTTTCGCTTTAAGATCAATGTTGAGGTTCCCTTGCATCGTCTTCTATCGATGTGGAACAGGGAATGTATCGTGGGCGTTCTGTTTTAGTGGTTAAAACTTTAGCGTTTTCTTTCTTTTCCAGTGGTGAACTTCTTTTGTTTCATTAGTGAATGCATTGGGTAAGATGCGTTTTTCACTTTTTCTTGAGAACATGTGTGGGATAAAGTTTTGCTGTAGAGAAATGATTCTATTGTGGGAGATGATTTTCTTGTTTTCTTGAGAGGCTATAAAGGGCTACTTGTATCAGTGTCTTTTATGATGACTTCGTTAAGAGCTTGGGTATTGATATAAGTTAGCTCAGTAATAGAATCATTTTGTATCGCACTTAATCTTTATTGACTATAGAGAGAATCCTATTAGACCGTTAAATATCGTCTTTAAGGCGGTTGATCTATGTAAGGATTTAAGCATACCGGTGTTTTTTATGAGAATATTTAAGGCAATGGTTTGTCTATAGGCTTATATTGTGACATGTGATTCTCCTTAAAAAAATAGAGATCGACATCACATTGATTTATAAAGATCATTTGTTGTTTTGCGCCTTGAATGGAAGGTCTATCGTAGGATTTTCTCATTTCAAATTTTTCCCCATGTTGAATCAATGACAATCACTTGCTTTTCGGTCACAAGTGGGGCCGGCATGTGGGTAAAAACTCTATAAAAAAGGAAAAAATGTTTATAATGAATATTTTCAAATGTAAGAATTGTTGTAACATTGGGGTTAAGTGTATGCTGATGCCAGCGTGCTTTCTTATGAGCAGAAAAGAGAAAACCGTTACAAGACAGAAGGTGTACACATTCAATAACCTTTAGTGCTTTTTATGATAAAGGTACATGAGACTTTTCTATGAATATCACGCTGTATTTTCATGTTTTTGAACTAAGAATTGTCCATATATTTTTCTTATTTTTGTGAATATAAGTGATTTGTTGCGAACAGCTTGTAAAAATAAGTAAACTTAAAACCAGATATGTTATGTGTGGGGGTGAGCAAAGTATTTTATCAAAGCCGGTACGATTTTCCAGTTCATAGCTGGTTTATGAATGATTTATAGTGTTGCTTACCTAAGTTTATGATTTTTTTTGTTATCTGTTCATCACTAGACAACATATTGATTTATATATATAATTCATTGTTTTTCATATTGAATTAGAACCCCGAATAACGTAAGATTCACTTATTTCAAATCTCTCTATCTAGAATCAACCAAAACCACTCGTTTGCACGTCACAAGTGGGATGAGTGTGTGGATAAAATTTGTATAAGAAAGGACTAGAAATGGTTCTTATGAATCGTCTTAAGAGCCAAGGGCTGTCGTAACACCCACGAGCTGGAAAATATAATGATGGTGCCGGCTTGCTTCTTCACAAACGTAAGAGATGGGGGTGCTTAATGGATTTACCGTTATACCTTTCATAGTCGGCGCCGCGAAATGGGCTTGGGTGCCTTGAGAGATGTTTCTTTAAAACAAGCCCGTGAATTGGCAACTGGGTGGGGTGCTGTTTTACGTGAGGGGCGTGATCCCATTAAAGAACGTGAGAAACAAAAGCGTGAGGCAATGCGCAATCTCCATTATTTAAAAAACATTGCTTTAGATGCATTTGAAAGTCGTAAAGCTGAATTAAAAAGAGATGGTAAAGCTTGTGATTGGTTTTCCACCCTTACGCCTTTATATTCTCCCTAAATTAGGCTGTCTGCCTGTTTCAGAGATTACGCAAATTGAGATACGCAATACCCTTGCCTCTATTTGGCATGCAAAAGCTGCAACAGCAGATAAAGCACTGAAGCGTCTTAATCTTTGTCTCAAACATGCAGCTGCATTAGGGTTAGATGTTGATTTACAAGCAACGGAAAAAGCACGCGCACTCTTAAGGTAAGCAACGTCATAAAACCACTAATAGACCAGCCATGGATTGGAAAGATGTTCCTGCCTTTTATCAGTTACTCTGTAAAACACAAAACATAACACAACTGGCTTTGCGTTTGCTTATCCTGACAGGCGTTCGTAGCAATCCTTTGCGTCATATTCATGAAGATCAAATTGAAGATGCTATATGGACAATTCCTGCTGAGAATATCCAATCTTTAGCAGTCTGTTTGAAACAGAGATTAAGACTTTTAAGAGTTCTATGAATCATTCTAGATTTTTTGTGTTCGATTGGAGTAAGAATATTGTGTATATCTCCTCTGAAATAAGAAACCTCATTTGGGAAAAATATGAAATTGGAAGGGCAATGCCAACGTTCATTTTTATTGTGATTTTTTAAGTTAGTTTTACAGCTTTCAAAAGTATTTGGAATGCCTTTTACAGAATGGAGATGATGGTTTTAGTTCATGCTTTTTTTATCGCGTTCTTTAATGGGGAATGCTTCTCATGCAAAATAGAGCGCCCAAGACAAAATATCTTATGTTGTACCGTCACGCATTTTTTTTAAGCAATATTTTTCAATATTTGTGGCATCCATTTTATGACGGTGTTTTTGAATGTTACAATGGTTTTGTAGAAGGGGATAAATGGTAAAGTTTCGGTGTAGTGTATAAACGGCACTATGATCTTTACGCTTAAATAAAAAAGCAAGCCCCGCCCTTACACATCTTGCCAGATTCCAATGTTGGTATATCCTTTGGTGCTTGAGACAGTGTCTCGCTCTTTTTGTACAGTTTTTACCCACAGATCAGCTCCGCTTGTGATTGACAAGCAAGTGATTTGATTAATTCAACATGAGAGAAATTTGAAATGAGAAATCTTACCATATTCAAGATTCTAATTTAATATGAATAATGCTAGATTATGATGATTAATCGGTTTGTTATCTATGAAGAAAGAAAATAAGGAGGAGGAATTTGTCGAAAAGTTAGATTGTTTATAGATTGGCGCTGGTTAAGAAACTTTGTCCTTAAGGGTAGAGAGGATGTTAAAAAATAAAACCAGCTTTTCGCTGGTTTTATCGAAATATCATCATTATGATGAAAGAGTGTATTATGCAGCGTAGACAGCTTTACTGTTTTCATCTGTTTCTTCTCTCTCAGTTTTAAACTCGCGTTCCGGCTTGTTGGAGAGATGCATCTCTATGAGATTGATAGCTTCTGTTTCAGAAAGACTATTAATAACCGCAATTTCGCGGGCCATTCTTTCAAGAGCAGCTGTATAAAGTTGGCGCTCAGAGTAAGATTGTTCGGGCTGTAGATTAGAGCGGAAAAGATCACGGACCACTTCGGCGATACAAATAAGATCTCCTGAGTTGATTTTAGCATCATATTCTTGTGCACGACGTGACCACATGGTTCGTTTAACGCGTGCTTTTCCGCGTAAAACTTTTAAGGCACGTTCGACAGAATCACTAGCAGATAATTTACGCATTCCAACGGAAAGGGCTTTTGCAATGGGGACTTTGACATCCATCTTATCTTTCGCGAAATGAATGACAAAAAGTTTTAATTTATGTCCTGCAACTTCTTGATCTTCAATCGCTATAATTTGTCCTACTCCATGCGTAGGGTAGACGATATATTCAGAGGTTGCAAATTCTTTGGTCTTGGAAGACGTTCCATGTTGGGATGCCATATTTTAGTTTACTCCCTTATGATCAACAAATGTATCGGAAAACAGGTTATAAACCTGAGGGTTGAGTTTTCTTTAACCAAGTATATTGTACCAATTAAGTGAGCATAAAAGCCAAGTACTTTTAAATCAAAAAAAAATACACCGCTTTACTATAACAAGCAAAGAAAAATACTTAGAAAGATGATCATGTTAAAATAACATTAACATCAAAATTTAAAAGAATCAATCATTTCGCTTAAGGATTTTTTATTTTTACAAGAGAAGTCTTTCAATCATTGAAGGAGGAGAGTGTACACTTTATCATTACTCTTCGCCACTTCCTGGATTTTCTGAAAAATACTTTTCTAATTTATTTGGAACGCCATCCATTTCTTTTGCTTGAGGAAGAGGATCTTTTCGGGTGGTTAGATTAGGCCATTTGTTTGCATAATGAAGATTGAGTTCTAACCACTTTTCTAACCCTGGTTCTGTATCAGGTAAAATCGCTTCTGCTGGGCATTCTGGCACGCAAACACCACAATCGATGCATTCATCGGGGTGAATAACAAGCATATTTTCCCCTTCATAAAAACAATCAACTGGGCAGACTTCAACGCAATCCGTATATTTGCAGTGAATGCAGTTGTCGGTTACTACGTGGGTCAAGATCGAACTCCATTTGTTACTTTAATTCTCTTTAGAGGAAAGTGTGTGCGTGTTTTTATGATTGGTGAGTTGATCGCGTAGTACAGCTAGTTTCGCAAAAGGTGAATCAGGATTAAGGCGCTTTTCTTTTTGAAAGGGCTTATGATTTGCATGTTTTCCTTGGGATTTGTGGAACTTATGAGAGCGTTTTGCTTGTGATGGTGCTTCTTGAGGGGAATTTTCATTTTTGTATTCCGCTTTTTTTACAGCGTTCTTCGATTTATTTTGCCATTTATTTCCTAATTTATCACGTTTTTTTTGTGCATGGTGGGGAAATTGATGCTTATAATGCCATAATAAAATAACTTTATCTTCTTCTGTAGAGCGAGGGGATTTGGCAAAATTCCCAATAGGTTCAGCTTCTGGTAAACGATTGGTTTTATGGAGATGTTTTTCAATACCAGAGGATGAAATGTTTGGGTATGAGATATTTTTTTCCTCTCGTGTTGTTTCTAAATCGCTTATTGTTTTCCATTGACTTCCAACGCATTCTGCTGCGGGAACATCTTGCATTGTCTCATTGACAGGGGAAGAGGCTTGGTGTGCAAGGAGATTTTGTTCAAAAACAGTATTGCTTATGCTGTACGATTGATAACCAAGTCCTTTGAGGATTTCTTCCATATCATTTCCATTGGCCCCAAGAATGGACATCATGGCTGGTGTAACAAAAAAACTTTTTCCATCATAGGCGCCATCTGGTTTGGGATCACTTCCTTGTTTCCAATGAAGTGCGGGACGGATGAGATTGGCAAGACGTTCTAAAATATCAATCCGTACAGCACGTTGTCCTAAGATTCGGTAGCCGGCTAATTGATAAAATTGGCGGTTATAGGTAGAGTCAACCATCAAAGAGGTTCGACCAGCAGATAATGCTGAAAAAATTTCACCCAAACCAGTTTGATCTTGTCCCGCATTTTGAAGATTCCACAGGAGAGTAATGGCTTGAACTGGAGCAGGTTTAAGCATTCCGGCAACATAGATATGAAAAGCGCCAAAACGCACGCCTAGACGCCGAAGAACGGCACGTGATTCTTGCGCAAGGTTTTTGACAATGTCTAAGACTTCGCGGCGTGGTAAAATCCCTAAAGAGTTAAAAAGTTGTAAAACAAGACTGTTTGTTGAATCTGTTAAATTATCAGCATTGCGCAAATCAAACAGGGGTTTTAAAGTCGTTTCAAAATGAAAGGTGACAAAGCGTTCTAATCGTTTCACAACGTTATTGCGGGATTCTCCCGTGAGTTGTTCATCTGCTAAAACAATCAGTTTTGGTTTGAAAAAATCTTCTGTTGCTACAAGTTGTCCTACGGGTTGACCAATCCAGCGCACAATTCCGTCAGAACTGAGGGTAAAATCTCCATTTGCAGAAGCACAAAAACGTGTCGCGCGTTTGGAAAAAGCAAGAAACAAATTCTCATTCTCTGTTGAAATTTGCTTCTCAGCTATTTGATCGGTACTGTTTTTGTTGGCATAAAAACGAAAACCTTCAAATTTACCCCTTCCGTGTTTTTCAATGAGAATATCATCTTGAAGAATCTCATTCTGTTGAACAATCTTGCTATCCATGATCATTTTCTTTCTCAGTGTGACACTGGTCAAAAGCTTTTTGCGACAATTTCATAATGGTGCTCTTTCTTTAACACGTTTGTTGCGTTTGCTTCAATCACTCTTGTCATTTTTTGCTGTTTCTTTGCGCCTTTAAAACTTGAATGATTCTTTTTTCATTCAGTTTTCATTCAGTTTGGATGCTTTATATTTGCAAATTACACTTATTAGTTGTATTGTAAAGCTAAAAGCATAAATAAATTCTTCGATTTAAAAGGAAACGGAACCGGTTATCAAAAAACGGCATTTCTTTTGCATGATCACTTTATTTTTTTGCTGTTTTGTCATGAAAAGTGAAGAGAAAGTTTTTTCAAATATTTCATAGGCTAAAAGGCATATTGTAAAGGCATTTTGCAGGTGAAATTGTGTCTTATGACAAGAAGTTTTACCATGACAGTAAAAAAAACAATTGCGATTATAAAATTACACGTTAAAGTAGTGGTTACAGAAGTTAACAACTTTTGCGTTCTTTTTAAGCGAAGAACAATGATGTCGTTGCCAAATCAATTTTGATAATTTTAATCGCAAGGGGTTATTATGGGTAATCTTTCAAATGCTGTTTATAAAAGCAGCAAAAATTATAGCGATGCAGACAAAAGCTTAGGACGTAATATGATGCGTTCTGCTATGCAAGCACCTTATCTTGAACGACAAAAAGAGCATGATTTGGCTCTGCGGTGGAAAGACAAACGTGATGATGATGCCATGCATCAAATTGCAGCGGCTCATATGCGTTTAGTGATTGCTATTGCTAATCGCTTTAAACGTTTCAAAATGCCATTGGGGGATTTGGTACAAGAAGGGTATGTGGGACTATTGGAAGCAGCTGCACGTTTTGAACCTGATCGAGAAGTGCGTTTTTCAACATATGCAACGTGGTGGATACGCGCTTCTATTCAAGATTATATTTTGCGAAATTGGTCAATCGTTCGAGGGGGAACGAGTTCTTCGCAAAAAGCACTTTTCTTTAATCTCCGGCGTTTGCGTGCAAAACTGATACAAGATGATAGTGCTTTGTCAAAACAGGATATTTTTCGCACAATCGCTGAAAAACTCGGTGTTTCCGTGCGCGATGTTGAAACGATGGATTTTCGTTTTTCCAGTTCTGATAATTCCTTGAGTGTTTCTGTTTCTGAGAACAGTGATAATCCCATTGCTAAGATGGATGTTTTGGTGGATGATAGTCCTCTTCCTGATGCTTTAATTGAGCAAGTCATTGATGGTCAACGGCGTACACAATGGCTTTACGATGCGTTGCAAATTCTCAACGAACGGGAGTTGGAAATTATTCGTTTTCGTCGCTTAAATGAAGAGGGTGCGACTCTCGAAGTTTTGGGTGAAAAGTTAGGAATCTCGAAAGAGCGCGTGCGTCAAATTGAAGCTAGGGCTTTGCAAAAATTGCGTTCTGCTCTCCTTACGATTCATTCAGAAGATGCTTACGATATATAAGCAGTGAAAGGCTTTTGGGGGGGAGGAAAGAGAATATATTAAGTGGGGGCATATGAGAATATGATAAAGTCAGTTTTAGGGGATGGCCGAATTTGTTTAGGAATATGCCTCCTTGGGAAGTGCTACTAATAAACAGAGGAAGATAGGGGGCTGTTAGTTGGAGGAAATATATATCAAACGGAGGACTATAAAGGCATGATGAAGTTGGATTTTAAAGTGTTCCTCTTTATTTTCGAATATGCTTTAAGGGGGAGGGCGTGATACAGACAGAAAAGAATCAAAACTGTAACAGATGAGAAGAAAGGCTTATTCTGTAATAATTTTCACTTTTGTACCTGCGGGTAAAGTTTGCGTTGGTGAGAGGGCGTTGAGGATGCGAAAGAGTTTTTCTTTATATGGTGTGTATTGCATTTTATCTGCAAGATTTGCAACGGTTTCTCCTTGTTTAACACGGACAACACGGATTTTTAAGGGCTGCAATTTTTTTAACTGTGAAGATGAAAGAGAATGAAAGCTTTGTAGCGTTTTTTGGGCAACCTCTGCAAAATTTCGAGCATTATGTGGAGCGGCCGTCAAAAAACGAAAGATGTGGTTGTTGAATGGAATGACAACCACATCAAATTGCCATTGATCATTGGTAGCATGAGCCCTTGCTCCAAGTAAATTTTGGCTTTGGGATTCTTGACGCATAAATTCTTGATTGGGGAGCCCTTGAATTGTGATGGGGCGGATAGATGATTGGTCTAGACCGATAATCCAGCCACTTTTCAAATAATCACTCGCAGATATTTCAGCAGGATGTGGAATAGCGTCAAAACGAATCGCAATTTTATCTGGTCCACTGGCCCAAACAGTATGTGCTGAATGTTCTATTGTAAAATTGTTTGGAACAGAAAAAGCTATGCGCAATTGTGGGTGAATAAATTGGTTGCCTCGTACAAAACCTGTATAAAAGCCTCCTCCAAAAATTATGCCATCAATGCTTTTGAGAAAAGAATCGTGATCAGATATTTTACTATTCCCTTTACTGATTTTACCCGCTTTTTTTATCGCAAGCCGAATGCGTTGAGGGGTAGTTGGGTGAGAGGCTAGAAAATCTAGAGAGGCATTTTGGGAGCCAGAGATATTACGAAAAGCACTATAGGCTTCCATTGTTTGAAGAAAGCGTGGTGAAGCAAAAGGATCATATCCTGATTGTTGGAGCATTTCGAGCGCAATGGAATCAGCTTCCAGCTCTTGATTGCGGGAAAATTGCGCGAGTTGTTGCTTGTTTTGCATAGGGTTATGAAGTTTTTTGCCAATAGAAGAAAGAAGACGTGAAGACATGTGATTTGTCATCTTTAATTGGGCTTCTTTTTGCAGGCGTAAAATGCCATGATTGGCTCTGATATGTGCTATCTCATGGGCTAAAATGGCTGCAACTTCTGAAGAATCATTGGCTAATGCCAGCATACCACGAGTGATGTAGATCGAGCCGTTGGGGAGCGCAAAAGCGTTGATAGTTTCTGAGTTTAAAATTGTTACAGAATAGCTTTGATGAGAACTATGTGATGCAACTGCCAGTTTACGGACAATCTTTGCTAAAAGGTGTTCAAGTTTTGCATCATGATAAGCGCCACCATACATTTGCAAAATACGTGGGTGTTGCAGAGCGCTTAATGTGACATAGATATTGTGGTTGTTGGTACGTTTGATCGTTTTAGAAGAAGTGGAAGAAAACCTATCATTTTGAGAAAAGGGTGTATGGCAAGCTGAAAGGAGAAACGTTAAACTTATGAAAGTTGCTTTATACAGGCAAGAGCGAAAAAGAAAATTGCGGTGAAAAATGGGGTGCGTTGGACCATGGTGCACATTATTTCTGCGGAGTAATTTGGCAAATTGCATTTGTATCTTTGTATCGTATGTTTCTTTAAGAAAGGCATTAGGGATAAGGATTCGTTTGGCTATATCACGCTTTTTGTTTATAAAAAATGACTCTCACTTATAAAAAGATGCACTGTAAAGAAAATTTTGTGAAAGGCAAAGTATGGCATGACAACATTTACGATATTATTAAATGGGGATGTTCATATCACTGATCGTTTGCTTAATCAAATTCAAAACAGTCGGGTAATTGCTGCTGATGGTGGTATGCGTCATGCGGCAGCGCTTAATGTGACGCCTGAGTTGTGGTTAGGGGACTTTGATTCATCAGATGAGAACTTAATACGTCAATATAGTCATGTTCCGCGTGAAGTTTTTCCCTCTGATAAAGATATGACAGATAGTGCTCTGGCATGTGAAAGAGCGTTGCAAAATGGCGCTAAAAAGCTTATTTTGTGCGGTGCTTTAGGAGGGGAGCGAAGTGATCATAGCCTTTCTCATATGACGCAAGCATTGATGATGGCTGAAAGGGGCATTTCAGTGTTGTTGACAAGTGGTTTGGAAGAAGGCTGGCCGGTTTTGTCAAAACCTTGTTCGTATGATTTGCCTAAGGGATGTTTGTTTAGTATTATCGGTTTTTCTGATTTAAAAGGTTTAACTCTTAAAGGGGTAAAATGGCCAGTTTGTGACAAAAATGTGTCATTTGGCTCTTCTTTAACACTTTCTAACCGTATTTGTGGAACCTTTTCTTGCCATTTAGGTTCTGGAAAAGCTATATTGTTAGCGTCTGTACCTATTCCATAAAGCTCTTCCAATATATTTTGAATAAGGCAGGGGGGCCTAGTGATGAAGTGCCGACATAAACGATATATGTATTGATCTTGAGAAGGAAAGGTTTTGATATGTTAAAATCAATTTTTAAAGTGGCAGTTGTTTCAGCCATTGGTTTCAGTTCAGTTGCTTGTACCACAAACGATGAACGCGTTGCACGTTACGGCGTAGGAGGAGCAGCAATCGGTGCTTTGGCTGGAACTGCTATTGCTGGAAGTACGCCTGGAGCAGCACTTACCGGTGCAGCATTTGGTGCTTTGGCTGGAACAGTAACAGGTGCAGCTGCAAATCAAAGAAAACAACAAAGACAGGCATCACAATTGTGCACGTATCGCGGTCGTAGAGGGCATGTTTACCAAGCACCTTGTGGACAGAGAGTTCCTGTACGGCAATTGTGTGCTTACCGTGATGCAAGAGGGGTGATGTATAAAGCACCTTGTCCGCGCCGCGTTCGTTAATGGCGGTGCCGCTTCTGCGGCTTGACCGCATTTTTTTAAATTTTGGAAAAACGCCTTTGCTCAATCAAGCTTCTTTATCGGTTGAGCAGGGGGCGCGTGTTGCTTTGGTTGGCCGTAATGGTTGTGGAAAATCAACTCTGTTAAAAATTGCCGCAGGAATATTAGAGCCTCATGGTGGAGAAATTTTTCGCCACCCGCGAGTGACGCTCCGTTATGTTTCACAAAATCCGGATTGTTCAGGATTTGAAGATATTAACGCTTATATGGAAGCGGGGCTAGACGATATATCTGATGTTCAGTGGATCAATACGCTTCGCACAAATTTAGGGTTTTCGGGGGCGGAAAAATTGGAAACGCTTTCGGGAGGCGAAAAGCGGCGTGTTTCATTGTTACGGGCAATTGCTGCAAAGCCCGATATTTTGTTCTTAGATGAACCAACCAATCATCTTGATTTACCAACCATTGAATGGCTGGAAGCTGTTTTGGCTTCTTTGCGTTCAGCAATTGTGGTGATTTCCCATGATCGGCGATTTTTAGAAAATGTTACGCGGTCAACGGTATGGCTTGATCGTGGCACAACCAAAAGGCTGGAAAAGCGTTTTTCAGAATTTGAAAATTGGCGTGATAAAGCACTGGAAGAAGAAGCCATCGAACAGCATAAATTGGGGCGCCAAATTGCTCGTGAAGAGCAATGGTTGCGTTATGGCGTGAGCGCACGGCGTAAGCGTAATGTACGGCGCTTAGGCGAATTAAAAGACTTAAGACAGCGTCATCAAACCTATAAAGGGCAGTCGGGAAATGCACTTTTGACAGCAACGAAAAGTCATGATTCTGGGCAATTGGTGCTTGAAGCAAAGAAAATTTCAAAATCCTATGGTGATCGCATTATCGTGAAAGATTTCTCTTTGCGCATTCAGCGTGGTGATCGAATCGGGTTGGTGGGACCCAATGGTATCGGAAAGACAACGCTCCTTTCTGCATTAATTGGGCAAGAAGCCGTGGATAGTGGAACGGTGAGGCATGGCTATAACCTCTCCATGGCATTGCTTGATCAGCAACGTATTTTAAATGAAGAAGAAACTTTAGCGCATTATTTAACGGGAGGAAGAGGTGATACTCTTGTGATTAATGGGCTGGAGCGGCATGTAGTTTCTTATATGAAAGACTTTTTATTTTTGCCTGAACAAGCACGCACTCTCCTTAAAGAATTTTCAGGGGGAGAAAGAGCACGCCTCATGCTTGCACGACTTCTTTCTCGTCCTGCAAACTTTTTGATTCTTGATGAACCGACCAATGATTTGGATATGGAAACTTTGGATTTGTTGCAAGAATTTATTGCTGATTTTGCGGGAACAGTATTGTTGGTCAGCCATGACAGAGACTTTTTAGATCGTACTGTAACGCATATGTTGGCACCTCAAGGTGATGGTCATTGGGTTTTGTATGCGGGCGGCTACAGTGATATGATGGCGCAAAACCAGCATGCTCTTCGTTTACAACGCAAAAAAATAGAATTATCGCAGCGTAAACCACCTTCAAAATCTCATGCGGGAGAGCTTTCAAAACAGGACACATCAACAGATGATAGCTTGATAGGGCGGGAGAAAAAAACACGAGGTAAATTGTCTTATAAGCAGGTTTATGCATTGGAAAAATTGCCTGAAGAAATTGCTGTTTTGCAGGACGAAATCAAAAAAATTGAGCAAGAACTCTCTGATCCAGCCCTTTATCGCAGTGATAAAGAGCGTTTTGAGCGTTTATCAACAACGTTGGAAAAAAAGAAAAATACTTGCACACAAAAAGAAGAAGAATGGTTAGAACTTGAAATTTTACGCGAAGAAATGGAAGCGTGTTCACGGTAATGTTTCAGATATTAATATCTAAGCATTTTAATTCGTATTGCATCATCGTTTTTCTTTGATTTGTTACAAGAGTTTGTGGCTGATTTAGCGGGAACAGTGTTGTTGACGAGTTATGGCAGAGACTTTTTAGATTGCACTGTAACATATAGCATCTCAAGGCGATGGTCATTGGGATTTCTATACGGGGGAGCAGTGATATGGTAGCGCAAAACAAGCATGCTCTGAGCTTACAAGGCAAAGAAACAAAACTATCTTTGCCGTAAGTTTTTTCAAAATTTCGTATATGGAAGTACGCCAATTCCATTGCATACACTTGCCAGTCCCCAATGTTGCTACAGCGCCCCTTGGAATTTGAGAGCATTCGTAAGAAACATGCCCCTGTCTTTACCTTATGCTTTAAACATACCACCCCCACTTATGACGGAAAAGCAAATGATTCTCATTGATTCTAACGTAAGAAGTGTTGTGATGAGAAAAGCTTACTGTATTCGATGTTATGATTTGAGTTTAAAAATGATGATTTGCCAGGATAAATCAACGTGTTATTGCAACATTTCTAGGAGGAGAAAATGATGGCAATTAAAACAAAGCGAACAATTTCCACATTGATCAGTTTAGAAGATGCTGCTGAACTGTCTTCTTATTACCTCCGTAATGCGAATCATCTGCGTCCTTTTGAACCTGTTAGATCTGATGGTTACCACAGCCTAACAGCTTGGGAAACACGAGCCAATGCATTTGCTTGTGAAAGTGCAAAGGGACAAGCATACCGATATACTGTACGATTAAAAAATGAAAACACAATTACTGGTGTTGTGAATTTTACAAATGTGGTTCGGGGTGTTTTTCAAGCCTGTCATCTTGGTTTTTCTCTTGATGAAAAACAACAAGGTAAAGGTCTTATGTTTGAGAGTTTATCGGCTCTAATACGCCATATCTTTCATGTTTATCATCTGCATAGAGTGATGGCAAATTATAGACCTGAGAACATAAAAAGCGAACGTTTATTAAAACGCCTTCATTTTGAAAAAGAAGGCTATGCCAAAGACTATTTGATGATTTCTGGAAAATGGAGAGATCACATTCTAACCTCTCGAATCAATGATCTTTATGAGTCCGTTAATAGATTCGAATAAAGTTTTGTTAAGGGTCTTTTTATCAAATGTGTAAATATGTTGCACTTTTCCCTATCCTAAAAGACGAAGATCCTTAACCACCTCTTCTTTTGTAAACGGTTCAGACTCTCGTTTAGCGGATTTCAACTGCTGACCGCTTTCATATGTTTCTTTTCGTAGATAATGAATTGATTTATCATCATAATTGATTTTTTTCAATTTGAAGAGAGTCCTCAATATCGGAAGACTTTCTCATTTCAAATTTATTGATGTTTAATCATAAAAACACCTCTCTTGCACATCACAAACTGGGTTGGCATAGGTTGGCATACAAGTGAGGGTTTATGTGGATAAAAATGATTGAAGAACAAGAATAAAAATTCTCTGTATAAATCCTTTTAAATGTGAGGGCTGTTGCAATATTGTGTATTCTGTGATCGATAGTCTCGTTACAAGTTACACAAACGGCTTATTGTTTGGGTGAAATTTTTATACATTCATTTGTTTTTTGTATTTTCTTTTCTTAAGAAAATTTCCAATGTTATCAATGGTTTTAATTCATACCAAGCGCATTTTTATAAAGTTCAATGATTGCTTCTTCTTCCATTCTTTCATGCTCTTCTTTTTTACGCAGCCGTATAATGCTTCGAACAGCTTTACTATCAAAACCAGAGCCTTTAAGTTCAGTGTAAACGTCTTTAATATCATCAGAAATGGTTTTTTTCTCTTCTTCTAGTCGTTCAATACGTTCGATAAAAGAGCGTAATTGGTTTACGGATATAGCGTGTGTTTGATCGGTTACTGTATCGTTCATTGTATTTTTCTCCAAGTTATATATTTTAAGTTGTTTTTCGACGACGAATTTATGTTAAAAAAGCTTGAAAACAATAAAGTAAATCAAGCTACACAGCTTTTTTACAAATTGACTTTAAATATTTTGTAAAATTTTTAAGATATATGCATTGATAAAAGGGCTATAAAAAGAAAAATATAAAAATATACGTTTTAGATTTGAAAAGCTTTAAAAAAAGAAATGTGTAATTTGTTTTGAGAATTTGGCATTATAGAGGAAGTTTTGTGATTTTAAAAAAGCGATATTGGGTGCTTCAGAAAGGATTAAAAGTTTTTTTCTTGAGCATTTTGCTCTTGTTTCCCCTTGTTGTTTTTGCAAAAGCTGACTTTAGGGTTTGTAATACAACCCAACAGTCTGTAGGGGTTGCTCTTGGATATCGTACATTTTCAGGATGGGTGAGCGAAGGTTGGTGGACGGTACCCGTGACGGAGTGTAAAACCTTAATTGAGGGGCCTCTTGCTTCACGGTTTTATTATTTTTATGCGGAAGGGGCACAAAAAAAGGGGAACTGGGCAGGCTCTGTAACCATGTGTGTGCAAGATAGCCAATTTACCATTCAAGGCGTTCATGATTGTTTCCCTCGAGGATATCAAAAGGCTGAATTTAAAGAAATCGATACCGGAAATCAAACCAGTTGGATGATCCAGTTGACGGATGAGTCTTTGTTAAACAATTCAGTTATACCTTCTCTTTCAGGAAGTTCTCCACCGTGAAACGTGCACGTAAAGTGAAAATTATTGCGACTCTTGGTCCTTCTTCTTTTTCTCGTTTGATGATTGAGAAGCTTTTTAGGGCAGGAGCAGACGTTTTTCGTCTTAATATGAGCCATACTGATCGTGATATGATGGGTGATTTGGTCAAGTCTATACGAGAAGTTGAAAAAACAGTTCGACGCCCCATTGGTATTTTGGTGGATCTTCAGGGGCCAAAACTGCGTGTGGGGTGTTTTGCTAAGGGGCAAGAAGATTTGCGTGTTGGACAAAGCTTTACATTAGATAATCGCGATGTTCTTGGTGATGCACAGCGTGTTTTTTTCCCTCATGAGGATGTATTTTCGGCGATTAAACCAGGGGACCGGTTGTTGATTGATGATGGAAGGGTGGAACTGCGTGCGCAAGTTTGTGATGGTCATTCTGTACAGTGTCGCGTGGTTGCTGGAACCCGTATTTCTGATCGAAAGGGTGTCAGTTTTCCCGATACAATTTTGCCTTTTGATTCAATGACGTCAAAAGATAAGGAGGATCTTCAGGCTCTTTTACAGCAGCCTGTTGATTGGGTTGCTCTTTCTTTTATTCAACGTCCAGAAGATGTTATGGCGGTGCGTCAGTTGACGAAAAGCAAGGTGTCTTTGATGGCTAAAATCGAAAAGCCTCAAGCCTTGGAGCATATAGAGAAAATTATTGAGGTATCCGATGGTATTATGATTGCACGGGGTGATCTTGGAGTGGAAATGCCTTTGGAAAAGGTCCCTGCACTTCAGATGGAGCTCATAAAAGCTTGTCGTTTAGCAGGAAAGCCTGTTGTGGTGGCAACACAGATGCTTGAATCAATGATTACATCTCCTGTTCCGACACGCGCAGAAGTGTCGGATGTTGCTACAGCAGTTTATGCAGGAACAGATGCGGTGATGTTGTCTGCTGAATCTGCTTCTGGTCGCTATCCTGAAGAAGCTGTGCTTATGATGGACCGAATCGCGCGACAAATCGAACAGGATCACACTTATGCCGCTCAGGTTGGAGCACAACATCCAGCACCAGAATCAACAGGAACGGATGCGATTTCTCTTGCTGCACGTCAGATTGCTGAAACACTTGCGCTATCCGCTATTATTGCTTATACGGCTTCAGGAACCACCGGGGTGCGCGCCTCTCGTGAACGCCCTAATAGACCCATTATTGCTTTATCGCCCATTGTGGAAACAGCACGGCGTTTGGCTTTAGTTTGGGGGCTTCATTGTGTGGTCACGCAAGATGCACGGAGTTTAGAGGATATGGTTGATCGTGCAGCAGCCATTGCATTTCAGGAAGGTTTTTGCAAAGGGGGAGATCGCTTCCTTGTGACAGCTGGGGTTCCCCTTGGAACGCCCGGTGCGACAAATCTCTTGCGTATTGCCTCTGTCTCCCAAGATGGAACGAAAGGGATTTGAGCCGTTTACGCATGGTGTTTTTTCATGCGCCTTTGAACAGGCTTTAAAAACAACGGGTGTGCGCCTCTTGTGAATGCCTCCATAGACCCATTATTCTTTTATCTCCTATCGTAAGATAGAAAGGTATTGCGTTAAGTCGTCCAGTTTGGGGATGGGAGCAGATGCGGTGATGTTGTCTGTTGATTTTGTTTTAGTTCTGAGGAAGCTGCTTTTACGGTAGGCATTTAATGGGAGCTCCTCCTTTTATTTCATTGAGGCATATTGGGGATTGCTTTATTGATGTTTATACGAGCGAGATGTTTATTGATAATGAGAATTTATTCTTTTTCTTTTTGGATAAGAGCCTTGAAATTGTTCTCATTTTAAACTTTTGCCAACAGAATTGAATAAAGTTAAAATTATGTGCCTAAAAAATCGTACTGGTATGTTATGAGAAAAAGTGATGGGTGAATGTGTTTTTAAAATATGCTTTGTCGAAGCATTTGCAAAATATTGATTTATAATGATAATTTATCGTTATTAAACTTTAATTAGAACCCCGAATTCCGTAAAATTCTCTTCAATTTATTTATGTTTTGTTAATCATAACTCTTTGTTTGCACGTCACAAGCGGGTGGGGCATGTGGGTAAAAAGTGTACAAAAATGCCTCTTATGAATCGTTTTACGAGCCAAGGGGGCTATCGCAATATTGAGGGCTGACTATAATGATGATGCCGATTTGCTCTTTCTTTTATTAAGCTTGGAGATTTTGAGGGGTGGGGAGAGAGGTATGGATGAATTGTTTGTTTGTTATAAGGATAAAGATGTCGGTAGAGAATGTTTTCAAGAGCTATTATTGTTGTTTATGATGTTTGAGCTTGTATGAGATTAACATACTCTTCGAGTTTGACTTTTTTCCTGCTCTAAAGGATGAAAACACTTAATTCACGCTGGTTTATAAATGATACGGTTCTTTTCGGTGGGTTTCATCGGATGGACATTTCAGGTGCAAAGACTCCATGGTGCTTGTATTATCAAGTGGCGGTGTTTTACGGTATAATAGATAAGGTTATTTTTCAATATATATTGAATATGCTTGATATTATCTAGGGGAAAGAATTTTTTGGCATGCATTCATAGGGAACATGAATATAGCTCTTTTTTTCGAAGGGTGCTTTATTTGTTTGTTGCTGTTGTCATTTATATGATTTTTTTACAAGGATGTTGGTTTTGTTATCTTATTGCGCTGTTAAAAGACATCTCATTTGAAATGTGGTGATATAAGACAGCCTCCTTGATATAGGAAGCGTTTGTGCGGAGGTCAAATATTCAGGGTAGGACTTTCTTGTTGAGGTTTAAGTTAATCTCATAAGTCGTGAGTAGCTGGAATCCTTCCTATAAAAAAACAGACTGTTTACAGACTGGTGTGGGGTTAAGAATTTTTATCCTGTGAGATGTGGCGGACAAGTCAAGTCTCTGGTTTATTACGCGCTGATGTACTTTTTAGAAATCTTCCTGTTCTTGTTCTTGAATGTTTGTGCAGTTTTGATCATCTTTGAGCAATTGGTTGGTGAGATTTTCAATGCGTTGTGTGGTGTCACGCATAATTTTCCCCATGGTGCGGTCTCTTTCGTTGTGGAGTCGTAAAAGAGTATTGTAGTCTTCTTGTAATTTTTTATTTTCTCGTTTTATTTCTTCCATTTCATCAATAATCATTATGCCAGCCATAACCGATAAACGATGGTCGCCAATTTCACCAAAATTGTTCTTTAAATGTGTGATATATTGATCTAATTGAGCAGCAAGCGCAATAAGACGACGTTCTTGTCCTTTGTCACAAGCCATGCGATAAATTTTACCATCAATGGTAACGGAAACAGTTTCCATACATTCAAACCTTTATCTATCAATGACAACACGAATTGTTTCCATTGCTTTAATAAGACGTTTGGAAACTTCTTTGTTTACGGACTCTAAGCGTTCAATTTGGGCTTCAGCTTTGTCAAGCGCTTGGGCAAGATGGCTGCGGTCAGCATTCATTCGTTGGATTTCTTCTTCCCATTCGTTATTTTTATTAATAACGGCATTGCGATTTATTATGGTAATCTCTAAAGTTCTAAGTGCCTTTTCTAGGTGCTCTAAAGCATCTTGTAGAACTGTAGTCTCTTGGTTCATTGCCTTTATCCTTTGGGTAATTGTATCCTTTATCAATGTGTTATGCAAAAACGAATCACTTTCACTCTTGTGTTGTGTGCATTTTATTTTTAAGTATGTAGGATATTTTAGCAAGCAAAGCAGGGGATAGATATAAATTAAAAGCTGGATTTTTTGCGCGTATTGGCATAAATGACATGGATATACAGAACGCGTGAGGGGAATGTTATTAATATTATTGAAGTGGTGGCAAAAAGTCTCACGCTAATGGTTAGAAAATAGTATTTCTTGAGAATTTTAAGAGAATACGGAAAAAGCAACAGAATAACGTATTTAACGAAATGGTCGATTATTCATGACAAACACCCACCAACAGAATCAGATGGCCAATGCTATCCGTTTTCTTGCTATTGATGCGATTGAAAAAGCAAATTCTGGTCATCCGGGCTTGCCAATGGGAGCAGCCGATATTGCTACGGTTCTTTACACAAAATTTCTTGCTCACGACCCCAAAAAACCTCGCTGGCCTAACCGTGATCGTTTTGTGTTATCAGCAGGACATGGGTCTATGTTGCTTTATGCTCTCTTGTATCTTTCTGGTTATGAAGATATTGGCATTGAAGATCTCAAAAATTTTCGCCAATTAGGAGCAAAGCTTGCCGGGCATCCAGAATATGGGCATGTGGCAGGAATCGAAACAACGACTGGTCCTCTTGGACAAGGGTTGGCTAATGCCGTGGGGATGGCTCTTGGAGAGCGTTTGCAAAATGCCCGTTTTGGTGATCTTATCAACCATTACACTTATGCGTTGGTGGGCGATGGATGCCTTATGGAAGGGATATCTCAAGAAGCACTTTCCCTTGCTGGTCATTTGAAACTCAATAAGCTTATTGTATTGTGGGACGATAATAATATTTCTATCGATGGAGAGATTTCCCTTGCTGACAGTACAGATCAGATTGCGCGTTTTAAGGCATCTGGTTGGGAGACACATAAAGTCAATGGGCATGATCAAGCAGCAATTGCGCGGGCTATTGAGGCGGCACAAAACTCCGATAAACCAACTTTGATTGCTTGTAAAACAACAATTGGTTTTGGAGCACCCAATAAAGCGGGTACCAATAAAGTTCATGGAGCTCCTTTGGGCGCACGAGAAATCACTGAAACCCGTATCGCGTTAGGGTGGGATGCTGAGCCTTTCGTTATTCCAGCCGATATTCTTGATAATTGGCGCTTGGCTAGTCTCAATGCTGCTAAAAAACGCCAAAAATGGGAAGAAAAATTTGCTGATCTTCCTGTTTCAGAGCGTGTGGAGTTCGAAAGATTGATGCGGGGCGATCTCGTGGGCGGATTTGATGGTGCTATTGATACTTATAAACAAAAACTCGTTGAAGAGCGCCCTGTTGTTGCTACGCGTAAAGCTTCGGAAATGGCTCTTGAAGTGATTAATGAAGTCGTTACTGAAACTATTGGTGGTTCGGCTGATTTAACCGGATCTAATAATACAAAAAGCAGCCAGATGAAAAGTATCTCTGCTGAAGATTTTTCAGGGCGCTATCTGCATTATGGAATTCGCGAACATGTAATGGGAGCTGTGATGAATGGTCTTGCCCTTTATGGCGGCTTTATTCCTTATGGGGGAACCTTTTTATGCTTTTCTGACTATATGCGTCCTGCTATGCGTTTGTCTTCTCTCATGGGGTTGCGGGTGATTTATGTCATGACTCATGATTCTATTGGTCTTGGTGAGGATGGTCCGACCCATCAACCCGTGGAGCATTTGGCTTGCCTGCGTGCAATGCCTAATCATTTTGTGTTCCGTCCTGCCGATGCTATGGAGACAGTCGAGTGTTGGCAATTGGCTTTGAAAGCACGCGGGACACCTTCTACCTTGGCTTTAAGTAGACAAAATCTACCGCTTTTGCGTCAGGAGTATGAAGAAGAAAATCTCTGTATGCTTGGTGCTTATGAATTCCTAACAGCTAGCGATGATGCACAAGTGACGCTGTTTGCTTCTGGTTCAGAATTGCAAATTGCAGTGGAGGCACATGCGGTGTTAGAAGAAAAAGGCATCCCAACGCGTGTGGTTTCTGTGCCTTGTTTTGAACTTTTTTCTCAACAATCTCTCTCCTATCAGCGTGCTCTCATTGGAGATGCACCGATTAAAGTTGCCATTGAGGCTGCCGTCGCCCAAGGATGGGACCGTTTTATTGGCTGTGATGGTGTGTTTATTGGTATGGAGGGCTTTGGGGCAAGTGGAACAATTGATGCCCTTTATGCGCATTTTGGTATTACTTGGGAAAATGTCGTTGCCACCGTTGAAAAAGAACTGGAAAAGATCAAAGAAGAAAAGACAAAGTGACAGCTTGTGTTGTCATGAATGGGGTGGTTTTAGGGCATCATATTTTGTGCATTATTGTGGATAAGTGAGTGAGTGATCAAGATATTGACAATGTGGGAATTAATGATTTGGGATTGGTGAAATACCCATTTATTGTGTTTTAAATGTTGTGCTTAAAAAATTTATGAGGAAACATGTGAAATGACAGTTCGTGTTGCAATTAATGGGTTTGGTCGTATTGGTCGCAATATTTTACGTGCACTTGTGGAAAGTGGACGACAAGATATTGAAGTGGTTGCAATTAATGATTTGGGATCGGTGGAAACAAATGCCCATTTATTACGCTATGATTCAGTTCATGGGCGTTTTCCTGGTATCGTTAAGGTGATAGGGGATGCTATTGATGTGGGAGGTGGTTTAATAAAGGTATGCGCAGAGCGTGATCCTGCTCAATTGCCTTGGAAAGATTTGGATATCGATATTGCTTTGGAATGTACGGGTATTTTTACTGCGCGTGATAAAGCAAGTGCTCATTTAGATGCGGGGGCAAAGCGTGTTCTTATTTCTGCGCCTTCTGAAGGAGCAGATCTTACGGTCGTCTATGGGGTTAATCATCAATCTTTAAGCAGCGAGCATCGCGTTGTTTCAAATGCTTCTTGTACAACCAATTGTTTGGCGCCTGTTGCACAAGTTTTACACAACACAGTGGGCATTGAAAAGGGCTTTATGACAACAATCCATTCTTATACGGGTGATCAACCTGTGTTGGATACAATGCATCGGGACCTTTATCGTGCACGTGCGGCAGCTCTTTCTATGATTCCTACCTCAACAGGAGCGGCAAAAGCTGTGGGATTGGTCTTGCCAGAATTAAAGGGATTGCTTGATGGTGTATCGATTCGTGTTCCGACCCCTAATGTTTCTGTGGTTGATTTGACATTTATCGCTAAGCGTTCCACAACAATCGAAGAAATTAATACAGCCATTGCTATTGCTGCACAAGGTCCTTTGAAGGGCATTTTGGATTATACAGAAGAGAAACTCGTGAGTTGTGATTTTAATCATAATCCTCATTCAGCTATTTTCCACAATGATCAAACAAAAGTGATTGATGGTAAGCTCTGTCGCGTTTTGGTTTGGTATGATAATGAATGGGGCTTTTCTAACCGTATGAGTGATACGGCAGTGGCTTTTGCTAAGACAATATAAGAGGACCTCAGGGTCCTCCTTTTTATAGGGAAAAGTCTCATTTTTGTGCAATTTTGAGAAAAACAGATAGAGGCTGTTGTTCTCATGCGCTAGAGAGAAGAGGCTATTGAAATATTGATGATGTGTTTTGTTTTAATACTGGGTCAATACGTGCTTTTAAAACCTGCATGAAAGAGTAAACTTTGAAAAAGTAAGATATGAACGAGACACCTTTTGAGAAAACGTTAGGAAACAGGAGATGTAAATTCTTTTGCTTAGAAGTAAAAGGAAGCTTTAATAGAGATCAAGTTGAGCCAATGCATTTGTTTGCCACAATGGGATATGAAGATTAAGAGCAATGAGTGGCTTTTGTACATTTGATGATGAAAGCTTTTGCTTTTCAAACAGAGGGTGAGAGATGGGCTGTCGTGGGTCTCTTGTAAAAGAAAAGAGGGGATAAGTGGAAAGAAAAGTGGGCAGGGTTGTTGGATGCGTTTTTATTTGAAACAATGGAAAGTGAAGAGGAAGCAGTGATGGGGTTTCGTACACTTGATGATGTTGATGTCACTGGAAAACGTGTTCTTGTGCGGGTGGATTTTAATGTGCCAATGGCGCAGGGTAAGGTCTGTGATACGACACGCTTAGAGCGGCATAAAGAGACACTCGTTGAGCTACAAAAGCGGGGTGCTAAACTTATTCTGCTTTCTCATTGTGGTCGCCCCAAAGGAAAGGTAGAGCCAGAGTTTTCACTCCGTCCTGTTGTGCAAGTGCTGGAAAAGATCATTAATAAGCCTGTTTCTTTTGCTCCTGACTGTATCGGTTCGGTGGTGCAGGTTGCGGTTGAGTCATTACAAAATGGTGGTGTTTTACTGCTTGAAAATGTTCGTTTTTATGTTGGTGAGGAAAAGAATGATTGTTCTTTTGCGGAAGCTTTGGCTCATAATGGGGATCTCTATGTCAATGATGCTTTTTCAGTTTCTCATCGTGCCCATGCTTCGGTGGAGGGAATAACGCATTTGTTGCCTTCTTATGCAGGGCGCTCTTTGCAAGGTGAGATGCAGGCGTTAGAAAAAGGACTTGGCAATCCAACACACCCTGTGGTTGCCCTTGTGGGAGGAGCGAAAGTTTCCAGCAAGCTTTTTGTGCTCAATCATTTGGTGGAAAAAGTTGACTCCTTAATTATTGGAGGGGGGATGGCTAACAGTTTTTTAGCAGCGCAAGGTGTGTCTGTTGGTAAGTCACTGTGTGAACATGCGCTGATGGACACGATAAAAAAAATTATTAAAAAAGCGCAAGAGTGTCAATGTACCCTTCTGCTTCCTCAGGATGCTGTCGTTGGATTTCGCTTTGAAAAAGATGCACCGCATCGTCTTTATGACATTGAAGATATTCCACAAGATGGCATGATATTGGATATTGGGACACGCTCTATTGCGCATATCAATGCTGCGATAGATGAAGCTGTTACTCTTGTGTGGAATGGACCCCTTGGTGTTTTTGAAATGTCTCCTTTTGATAAGGGGACCATTGCCGTTGCACGCCATGCAGCAGAACGTAGTTTGATGGGAAAGTTGGTTTCAATTGCGGGAGGGGGCGATACGGTTTTTGCCCTTAATCATGCCGGTGTTGCCAATGATTTTACTTATCTTTCGACTGCTGGAGGGGCTTTTTTGGAATGGATGGAAGGAAAGACCCTTCCTGGTATTCTTGCCCTTATGCAGGCTTAAAGGGCTTCTTTGAAGGGGAAGGTTAAAGAAAAACTATACGGTCGTGTAGAGTGTTTTGATAGTGTTGCGCATTTTTAGAAATTAAGACAAAATAAAGAGGACTTTTTTATGAATGAACGGCTTGAAGATATTGCACTTGCTTTGGTGCATGCGGGTAAAGGTATTTTGGCGGCAGATGAAAGTACGGCGACCATTGGAAAGCGTTTTGAAAGCATTGGTGTTGAATCCAATGAAGATAAGCGCCGTGCTTATCGTGAAATGCTTTTTAGTACAAAAGAAGCGATGGAAAACGCCATCTCTGGGGTTATTTTATTTGATGAAACCATTCGGCAAAAAGCATCAACTGGGAAAATGTTGACGGATCTTATTCGGGATTCAGGCGCTTTGCCAGGGATTAAAGTTGATACCGGTGCAAAACCCTTGGCTGCTTTTCCCCAAGAGACAATTACCGAAGGGTTGGATGGTCTTCGTGAGCGGCTAAAAGACTATTATGCTTTGGGAGCACGTTTTGCTAAATGGCGTGCGGTAATTGCTATTGATGAACACACTTTGCCAACAAGAGGCGTCATAAGACAAAATGCACAAGCTCTTGCGCGCTATGCTGCCTTATGTCAGGAGTTCAATATTGTGCCCATTGTTGAGCCGGAAGTGTTGATGGATGGACCATCGTGTGGGCATTCAATTACACGCTGCTTTGAGGTGACACGCACTGTTTTGCAGGCTGTCTTTAAAGAATTGTTTGAAGCTCGTGTTCTTTTGGAGGGGATGATTTTAAAGCCCAATATGGTGATTGATGGAAAGGATGCTCGCAAGGCTTCTGTTGAAGAAGTTGCTGAAAAGACCGTCCAAGTGCTTAAACAGACTGTTCCTGCCGCTGTTCCCGGAATTGCTTTTCTTTCTGGAGGGCAGTCTGATCAGGAAGCAACGGCGCATTTATCTGCTATGAATTCTTTGGGCGTATTGCCTTGGAAATTGACCTTTTCCTATGGGCGAGCACTGCAAGCAGCTGCCTTAAAAGCATGGGCAGGAAAAGATGAAAATATTGCTGTTGCACAGAAGGCATTTCGTCATCGGGCTCGGATGAACCATCTTGCGGCTTTGGGACAATGGACAAAAGAACAAGAAAAAGCGTGCGCTTGAAGGACAAGCTCTGTTTTTAAATGCGGAGAAATTTTTTATGTTTCTGCGTGATTTTTTGCGCCCTCATCATGATAAGAATGGCCGGGGCATTTTAGGCTTGAAAGCTTTCTCAGAGAGTTTTTTCCTTGGACTTTTAAAAGTCTTTAATGGGTGCTATCGAGAGATAAGATTGCGGGAGAGGTGCAATTTCGAGAAGGGGAGATAATGCTAGGAAATTTGTGAATGCACAGCACTTTAGTATGGTGTCGTTCATGGGTGGGCACTTACTTCTTGAGTGAAAATCATAAAGCTCATACTGTATTGAAGAGTTTGATATTGTGATATTTTCTCTTTTTCATGTTATCATTACTTGTCATCAGCAGAATTTATTTGATTGCAGTTTCAAAGGTGGATTAAGCGGGTAGATTAGAGAGTTGCGATTTCTGAGCGGATTGGAATACAGCTTATGAAGCTTTTCTGCGTCAGGATAGCTTCCTCTTCAATGGGGGTAGTTTTCTATTGGCGAACGAATTGAATAACTCTTGCGAAAGAAAATAGATTTGCACCTCAATAAAACACCTATTTTTTCGTTAAAATGGATAAATTTTTCTTGTATTTTTTGATGATATAATTAAAAGTAACTAATTTTATAGCATCTTGGCTTAAAACGGGGGGAGTTGTGGACAGTATATCTTCTAAGAATACAAGCATCAAAAGAAAAAATTGATACGCAGAACAGAGCTTTTCTGCAATTATGATGCGAAAATTGTGCAATATGGTGCGTGGGGTATTCGAAGGGATCTTTACAGTATTTACTTTCATAATTTTTCTTATCCTGTTCCGAATACGTGGACCGGTTCATGCCATACTAAGCTTCTTTTCGGGTGCGAGTGGATTAGCGTGCTTTTTCTTTTTTGTCGGATACTACTTACAACGCCGCGAAGCAACAGCAGATGAAGCCGGTATATCGCTCACATTAATCTTAGCAATTGGTGAAGGCGTTTTTTCTATTTGCTGCATTATGCTGCGTGGGGTTACGCGCTCTCTTGTTCCGTTTAGCACCTCCAGGGTATGTTCTTATTCTCCCTGAATAAATAGAGTGCAATTCGTTTGCATACAAATCAAAATGAGAGGCTGTCTGCCTCTCAAATTCTTAATAATCGCTCTCCAAAATAATGACATCAGACCCGTGTTTAATGAATGGACTAACAAGCCTTGGGTCCTTAAGCCTCAAGGCAACCCTTTACAAGTTGCGTCTAACGGCATCCTTGACCTTAAGACACCCAAACGGCTTATTTTGTTTTTATCATGTATGATATAAGGGGAAAGCTTCTCATCGTGCCTAAATGGTAACTTATCGTGTGTTAAATGGAAAAATGAGAAAAAGCATCTTTATGCAATATAATCCAATTATAATTTTTTTTTGATTTAAGCATAAAAGACTTAAAGTCTTCTACAAGACTGATACAATAAAGGGGGAGGTTGCCTATATTGAGCAACTAAGTCGTATTTTAGGTGCTCTTGATATAGCTATATCACCAAATGGTTTTGAAGACTTATCCTTTTAGCTCTATTCACTAAAAGGTTATTTTGAGGGGGGTGGCTAATGAATGTAAAGGAAAATTAGCACGTAATATTTGGCTTTGCTGGTATAGATGCTGAATGAGTTAATTATCTAGAGGATCACTGAAGAGGGAGCGCTAAAAAATGATGAAAATCCTCCGTACTTCGGTGAATTCGTGGTTGAAGATATAATCGTAAAACTTGACTTATCTGTTCCTGAAACAGCTGAATGGTTTGAAATGGTTAGGGTGTCCGTTCTGCATACACTTAGCTCACTATACAAAAAATTATGATTTAGTGCAAGCTTTTAAACATAAATACCCTAAAGATATATCTTCTTTGTATATGTTCTTATCATCGTTAATGTGCCTTCTTAAAGCATGACAGGGGGTGCTATAAAATTGAGAGCTGTAAAATATATGGGGCTTGGAGGGGGTGAGAAGATGGTGTTCAATCGAAGTACTCTATCCTTATTTTTATGGGCTATGCCTGAAAGAGAGAGCTGGAGAGACAATTTATGAGCAAAGAGAACGGTGTTTTGAGGTTGCATGTCTGCAAGAGCAGAACAGTGATCGTGGTTATATTTACAAACAATAAATTTGATAAAATTTTACAATTTTGCCAAAAGCCAGTTTATTATAAAAGTTGTTGCTCATGTGCTCTCACACAAAAGTTATAAGAAGCCCAAAAGTGCTAAAAAAGTCTTTGCTCTTTTTCAATAAGACGGATCTGCAAACAATATTCAAAAAGTGTTCGTGTTTTTGAAAGAGCATAAAAGGATACTCTTGCAATAGAGAGGCGTATTTGTGAATTACAATTTGTCATGATTTTCGGCAAACACTATTATTTATAGTGGTGAGAGAGGGCATGGAAAGTTTTTCATATTCAGTTTTTTTAAGAGTGTGGTCAGTCTTTAGGGTAGTGCTTGCGTCCCTAGAACCTATCAAGTGAGCCGCATAAGGGCTTCAGCAAGCGAGCACCATTATACTCTTTGCCAGCGTATACTCTTTTGTCAGCGCCCCAATGTTTTGACAGCCCTTAGAACGTAAAGGGGAAAGAGAGGTATTTTATTCCTTTCTTGTATTGTTTCACTCCACACGCCAACTCTGCTTGTGATGTGCAAGCCAAGAGATTTTGTTTGACTTACTATGAGGGTTTGACATGAGAAAATCCTATGGTATTTATGATCTTTCATGAAAAACAATGAATTATCCTTATAAATCACCGTTATGGCGCTGTTATGAAGAGAACTCCTTGCTCATCTTAATAGTCCATAGAGATTAACTTGGTATCATTTTACATTCTGTACACAGAAGTGTCTTTATAAAAATGCTCTATCTTGCGCAGAAAAAAGAAAAACATCTCAATGCTTGCTTTTCTTTTTTCCATGAGAGATTTAAATTGATAAGCCTGTCTGAAAAGAGTGCTGTTTATGCCCTTAAAGATACGGCTCTTGTATCATGATCACTTACTCAGGTGAAAATTGGAGTTTTGCGAGGTAAGCGTAAACGCCATTTTTTGCCACAAGTTCAGCATGGGTTCCTTCTTCCACAAGATTCCCTTTATCCATCACCAGAATACGATCTGCTTTTAAAATTGTTGCTAAACGATGTGCAATGACCAAGGTTGTACGATTTTGCATCAATCCTTCTAAAGCGTCTTGCACCAACTTTTCACTGTTTGCATCCAAAGCCGATGTTGCTTCATCAAGCAGCAAGAGGGGTGCATTTCTTAAAATTGCCCGCGCAATACCAATGCGTTGTTTTTGTCCCCCAGAAAGCATGGTACCGCGTTCTCCTACTTGCGTATTCAAGCCATCTGGTAAAGCTTGAATAAATTCAAGTGCATTAGCCGCTTTAGCGGCAACAAGGATTTCCTCTTCATGGGTATTTTCAGTTCCAAAAATAATATTATCACGCAATGTTCCATCAAAAATGGCGACATCTTGTGGAACATAGGAAATTGCACTGCGTAAATCTTGTAAAGAAAGGCGATTAATTTCCATGCCATCCAACCGAATTGTTCCACTTATTGGATCATAAAAACGAAGGATCAAAGAAAAAATGCTGCTTTTTCCTGCTCCGGAAGCTCCAACAAAAGCAACCGTTTCGCCTGCTTTTACAGAAAAGGAAAGTGAGCGTAAAACCTTCTCTTGTGGTCTAGAAGGATAGGTAAAATCAACCTGATCAAAAACAAGTTCACCTCGAACAGGTTGCTCTAATGATAAAGCATTTTTAGGAGCTACAATAGTAGGTTGTTCTTGTAACAATTCGGCAAGCCGTTCAGCAGCGCCTGCTGCTTGGATTAATTCTGCTCCCAGTTCCGATAATTGCGCAAAAGTAGAAGCTCCAAAAACCGCATAAAGGACAAATTGCCCTAAGGTTCCCCCTGTCATTGTTCCATTCAAAACATCACGCGATCCAATCCATAAAACAGCAACCACACTGCTAAAAACCAAAAAAATTGCAAACCCCGTAAAAAAGGAGCGCAGGATCACAGAAGCACGTGCTGTTTGAAAAGCACGTTCTATCAATTGTGAAAAACGTGTTGTAACGAGTTTTTCTGCAGTAAAAGCTTGCACAGTGCGAATAGCACTGACCTGTTCTGTAGCAACAGCATTGGCATCTGCGAGACGATCTTGCGCCGCACGCGTACGAGAGCGAACTTTACGCCCAAAAACCACCAAGGGAATGGCCACAACAGGAATAGCAGCTAAAACCAACAAAGACAATTTAGCATTGGTGATCACCATCATTACGACGGCTCCGATCACGATAATCAGCTGACGCAATGCGGTAGAGGCGGTAGAGCCCACAGCTAATTTTATTTGTGTGGTATCTGTTAGAAGCCTTGAAACAATCTCTCCTGAATGTGACCGATCAAAAAAAGCAGGAGAAAGTTTCATAATATGGACAAACACATCACGCCGTAAATCGGCAACAATCCGTTCTCCTAAGGTGATAACACAGTAATAACGGGCTGCTGAAGCAAATGCGAGAAACAAGGCTAAGATAAACAAAATTCCAAAGTAAAAATTAATATGTCCATGGCTTGAAGTAGAAAACCCATGATCAAACATTTGGCGGATAGCCACAGGCAAAGCTAATGTGACAAGAGCAGCAACAGATAATGCTAGAAAAGCAAAGATAAACAACCAACGATAGCGCAAAAGATAAGGAAAAAAAATTGCAAGCGAAGAGAATGAAGATTTCTTAGGGGAAGACTTTGTCGATTTTTCTGAACGATAACGTAATGTCATAAAATTTTGCTCACTGTATTGGATTTGTAACACTTGATACAATGATGTATCTTGAACACTTGTTTTTTGATGCGTGCTCAGTTATAGGAATAAATACTTTAATCAATGTATCAAAAAGACAAAGGAAGTGCACTTAAAAAAACAAGCAAGTGCTATTTCATTCTATAAACGCAAAAGGTTTGACGCATGAAAGCGAATATTCACCCCAACTATCATAAAATTACCGTTGTTATGACGGATGGAACCCAATATACGACGCGCTCTACTTGGGGAAAAGAAGGCGATACTCTTAATCTAGATATTGATCCAAGAACGCATCCGGCATGGACAGGTGGCTCCCAAACACTCGTAGATCGCGGTGGTCGTCTTTCTAAATTCAAAAATCGCTTTGGTAATATTGGCATGTAAAAGCCTCCTTTTTATGGGGTACAAAGGTTTTAAACAAATCGATTGCAAATGGATGGATTTTTTATCCTATCAAAGAGTGCACTTTAAATATTAATTCAAAAACGCATCCGACATAAACAGATGGGTCTTAAACTCTTATAAATCATTGTGGTTGCGTTTTTTAAATTCAAAAATCATTTTGAAATATACGCATAAATCCTTTCTTCCCTAGAGTATAAAGACTTGAAATAAAATAATTGCAAACTTTTCTTCTTTTTTTGGAACTGAACATATCCATGGAGAGGAAGTATTTTCCGCTTCTAAAGCTGCCAATGCATTTGAATTTATTCACGCTTTACCAGATGGCTTGGATACGCAAGTAGGGGAACGTGGTACCATGCTTTCTGGGGGGCAAAAACAACGCATTGGTATTGCACTGGCGATTTTAAGAAATGCAGCCTTCTTGTTGCAAGCCGGCACCGTCATTATATTTGCCAACTCGTGGATGTTGCTACAGCCCTTGGCATTTGAGACGATTTATTATAGGCATTTTAAGTTCTTTCTTAATAGTTTTTTATTCACGCGAGCTCTCCCCACTTGTAAAGTGCAAAAGGCATGGTTTTGGTTGCTTCACCATGGAACATGGTTTGAAATGAGAGAATCCTACAGTATTCGGGATACTCATTCAACATACAAAACAATGAATTATTATAAATCAAAATGTTACTACTTGATGAAATAACATTTGCTTTAGATGCAAACAGTGAAAAGTTGGTGCAAGATATCTTAGAAGGATTGATACAAAATCCTAAATTCTGGTCATTGCACATCGTTTGGCAACAATTTTAAAAGCTGATCGTATTCTCGTGATGGATAAAGGCGCTTTTGTGGAAGAAGGAACCCATGCTGAACTTGTGGCAAAAAATGGCGTTTACGCTTACCTCGCAAAACTCCAATTTTCACCTGAGTAAGTGATCATGATACAAGAGCCGTATCTTTAAGGGCATAAACAGCACTCTTTTCAGACAGGCTTATTAATTTGAAACTCTCATGGAAAAAAGAAAGGCAAGCATTGAGATGTTTTTCTTTTTTAACGGGCTGTTCTTTTTTTTGCCTGAGATGAAGTATTTTTATAAAGACACTTCTGTGTACAGAATATAAAATAATACCCAGTTAAATCGCTATGGACTATTAAGATGAGCAAGGAGTTCTCTTCATAACAGCACTGTCACGTTGATTTATAAGGATAATTCATTGTTTTGCATGTTGGATGAGAGCTTCTAAAATTATAAATTTTCTTATTTCAAACCTATGTATGGTGAACCAATAAAATCATGTCTCTTACATATATCAAGCGGGGAAGTCTGTATGGTGTAAAACACTTGAGAAAGAACAATGTTTCTTATGAATCCTCTCAAGTTTTAAGGGCTGTAGCAATATTAGAGGGTGGCAAAATGTGTGATGGTGCCGGCTTATGGAAAAAGAGCCGATAAATGGGCTGAGAGATGTTTTTTTATCGATTTTACAAAACAGAGCTAAGAGGGCACGCAGCCATGTTTTGCTGTGTTAAGATTTTTAGTATTTTTTCCCATATTTCATAGATCATGCATTGTGAGGTTTTAAAAGGCTTTTCTTTAAAGCGTATAAAACACAATAGCAGTATAATAAAATACAAATCGTTTGCATTTATCAATACAGCTATCTATATTTTGTATACTAATTTTGTTAAAACATAATATGTAGTATCCCGTGAATCGCATATACATATAATGACACAATACCGAGAAGTCGATGGGAAGGTTGCACAAACAAAAAGAGGGAAATAATGGATGAAGAAATAAAAGAGGTAATTGATAATCCGATAAAAGAAGAAACTAATAACTCCCGAATGATAGTCACCATCAAGTTCATTTTTAAATGGGCGGTGAAGATTGTAGGATTCATCTTTATGCTTGTATACACCTTGAAGCAGCTGTGGTTTTTGGGGGATTTTCAAAGGAGGCTTTTTTAATTGTAGCAATGGTAATAGTGCTTTGTGGGGTGGCTGTAATGCTGGCATTTGTAAATTATCGTAACAAGCAATTAACTGAACAATTTGAACAGAAAGTTCGAGGGTGCGAGATATATGAAAAGATTATTGCAGAAGGGGAACAAAGGCTTTTTGAAAAAACGCAAAAAATATCAAAGGAGTGGGTTGAGCAATGGGATGAGGGAGTAAGGCAATGGGAAAGGGATATACTAGAGATAAAAAATTCTAGAGCAGGCATGAAAGCTCACGGGAACAGACCTTCATTGGTAAAGAATATTTGTGCGCAAGGGGAGAGAGAATTGTCTTTATTGTATAAGGAGGCACTCGAAACAGAACTGACTGATGAGCAGATTGAAAAAATATATAATCTTTTGAATAAAACACTTTTTGAGCAATATTATGTAAAAGCAGGGAAATTCATGGAAGAGAATGGAATTTCTCTGAAAGGATTTGTTAATACTCATACGAATAAAGAATATTATAAACCTACAATGTTATTGCTTCATTGATTGTTGTACGTTCTTGATGATGTGATTATAGCTGAATGCAAACAGCAAAAAGAAAAACTATCTAAAAAGAAGAATGAAAAGCAAAAATTTGCAGATACTTTGTGGGACAATATATCTATAATCCCAGACATAAAGAGATAGAGAAAATGTTAGAGCACAGGAATTTTTTGTCTGATCAATGTGCACCGTTACTATGTTGTAAAAAGGATGTGCTGTTGTTATTGTGTGATATTTCCGATGGTTATAAAAAGGCGAGAGAGACTTTTATTTACTATAAGAAGCTCATTAAAACAGTAAAAAAGGGCTATATGGCTTTTGATAAGGGGTGCTCTTATACCATAGTTAAAGATACAATCAATACGTGTAAAGATAATGATGCAAGTATGGGACCAGATTCTTCCATTGTTGAAGGGACTCTAACGTTTAAAAAGGCTTACACATCAGGTGCTAGAAGATGGTTGAAATCATCAAATGAGAAATGTGATAATCGGTTGATTTTTGGGGAGCAGCTCGTTGGAATAGGAGATTTACAAAAAAATTAAAGATAATCAAGAACAGTTAAAGAGGGAAATGCAGGCGGCGATTTTTGAGAAAAAGGATTTTTGTTACTACAAATCTCGTGCGAATTTCATCGGCATTTTGGATAACGATTAAATGAAGGGGGAGGGTGGAGTGCAGTGGATTTGCTGAAATTTCTGTTGCTATGCAGTGGTAAAAACTCTTGAGAGGCATAGTGACAGTTCTTATGGGAGAGGAGAGGGCAGGCTTTGGTAGCCAATCTTTTTGCGTTGTGTAAGGGTGATTTCTTAAGAAGAGTAGGGGAGGTTTTTGCAGCAGGTGTATTTGTTGTTTTTGAGAGCGTTTTGTTTTTATGGTTCTTTTTGTTTTCTGGTTTGTTTGCAGAGGAATTGAGGAAACAACAGTGTCAATAATATTGGCTAGACTGTAATTGTATTTTTAGGTTTTTTTGGGGGCGTGATCGTTGGTGATGGTTTTGTGAACCTTTGTATACGGGGTGTTCTGTTGCAAATTTTTAGATTGTTTTTCCAAAAGCTCTCGGCTCGACTAACGGATAAGCTAAATCAAGAGTGGCAGTGCTAAGACAAGCGAAGTTTTATAAGTTCTCTCATCACAATTTTCCGAATTTTTTCATCATATTGTGTAATTTGATGAGATAGGTTGCGTGATGAGGAGTATTCAGAGGGGGACTCGTATTGTCTTTTAAAAAGATGTCCTTTTGAGAGCTTACTATGAGGACTAAATGCCTTTTTTGAGGGTTTTTTCTAATTTTAGGCGAATGTGTTCATTGCCGGCAATGATATTTTTTTTGCGAAATATATTGTTGCCGCCTTCTTTATCGGTGACAAAACCACCGGCTTCACGAACCATCAGTATTCCAGCAGCCATATCCCAAATTTGCAGGTTATCTTCCCAAAAGCCATCGGTTCTTCCAGCAGCCACATAAGCTAAATCAAGAGCAGCAGCACCAAAACGGCGAAGTCCGGCAACCTCTGCCATCACATTACGTAATTCAATAAGGTAGGTTCCATGATTTGGGCGTCCAAAATGAGGCATTCCTGTGGCAATGACACAATCTTCTAGTCTGCGTCGAGCAGAAACGCGACAGCGGCGGTCATTGAAAAAAGCACCACACCCGCGTTCTGCGGTGAAGAGTTCATCACTCACGGGATTGTAAATGACACCACCAACGATTTTTCCTTGGCTTTCTAAGGCAATGGAAACAGCAAAAAAAGGAATACCATGGAGAAAATTTGTAGTGCCATCTAAAGGGTCAACAATAAAACGGTGTTGTGAATCTTCTCCAATGATTTCTTCAGACTCTTCCATCAGAAATCCAAATTTGGGGCGCGCTTTGCTTAATTCATTGAAAATAATTTTTTCCGCTTTGCGATCTGCTTGGCTGACATAATCTGCTGGTCCTTTCAAAGACACTTGCAAATTTTGCACTTCACCGTAATCACGTACCAACGAGCGTCCTGCTTTCATTGCAGCTTGCACCATGACATTCATGACTGCAGAATGGGCCATTTTTTATTCCTTTATTTATCTTTTTCATTTGCACGACGCAAATAAATCAACTCATTGGTGTCTACAATGATACGTTCACCAGCATTCATAAAGGGGGGAACAAGAATACGAATCCCGTTTTCAAGAATGGCGGGTTTATAAGAGGAGGTAACCGTTTGTCCTTTGATGGCAGGATCGGCTTCTGCAATCGTGACAGCAACTTGATCAGGAAGTGAGATGCCAATAGGCTTTTCTTGATAAAGTTCAACTGTGACAGTCATCCCATCTTGGAGAAAAGCAGCACGTTCACCAACAAAATCCTTTTGAAGTTCTAGTTGTTCATAAGATTCTGAATCCATAAAGACCAAAGCATCCCCTTGTTGATAAAGAAATGTGAAATCTTTTTGTTCAAGGCGCACGCGTTCAACTGTCTCAGCAGCGCGAAATCGCTCATTAAGTTTTGTACCATCAATCAAATTTTTCATTTCAACTTGGTTAAATGCACCACCTTTTCCTGGTTTTACAGCGTTGCATTTAACAGCAACCCATAAGCTTCCTTGATGTTCGATCACATTACCAGGGCGAATTTCATTGCCATTAATTTTCATCGTTTCTATCCAATTCTATTCTTGCAAAAAGAACTCTCTTGTTGTCTTTATGGCGCTTTTCTTTGCTGCCTTTAACAGTCAAGCTCTTTTGTTATTTTCGGGCTAAAATCCCTTTGATTAACCTTGCTGCTCTCTCATGGTCCTGTGTGCTCTTTATGGGCTTTCTCCTGCTTTTTGCAAAGAGAAAAGCTTAAGTAAAAAAGGACCTTTATGTATTTTTGCTTTTCAGTTCTTTGCAAGACCATAAAAAGCGCTCAGACGCAAGCTTTTTAAAAATTTGCACAAAACTTTTTGAGATTTTGGGGAAATTTATCCCGTTGTGTCGTAAAATATCATCATTGATGGCAATAATATAATTGATGGCAATGATATAAGTTCCCTAAAACCATGAGGTGTTTTTAATTAAGAATATGTGATGAATATGTGAATACGGAGTTTATTATAAGTGTCTCATGGGATAGAGCGTGGTGTGTGTTATCGTAGGGTGTTCGTTTGTATTCTTATCAGAGATCAGCTGTAAAAAGGCTTTCTGTTTTATCGAGGTTAGAACTCTAAATCTTTTGAGCAGCAGGTATTCTTCTGTACTTGATGCGATTTCATCATGAGGGTATGGGGGCTGTTGTTTTGCTGAGGTGTCCGCATAGAAAAAGACAAGTGGAACATTTAAGATATCGGCAATTTCTTTTAAACGCCCTGCGCTGACACGATTTAAGCCGGTTTCATATTTCTGGATTTGTTGGAAAGTGACACCTAAAGCGTGTCCTAAAGTTGTTTGAGACATTTTTAGCATTTTTCGTCTCAAACGAATTTTTTTGCCAATAAAAAGATCAATATTAAGATTTTGAGATTGCATTTTTCCCCGCCGGTTGCGAGCGCCCTCGCATTGGTATTCCGGGAGTTAAAAACACTGAGTCCGAATCAGCCTTTTTGCTTTTAGTGCTTAAAGCACCTGGACAGAGCAAAATCTCCCGGAATTTCTATAAATTTTATCTTTTTGAAGCAGAGAGGAGTATTTTAAAAAACAGGAAGGAGCTTTATTGCTTCTTTGTGCGCTTTTTCTAGTTGTGTCTTGTCCATGCCTTGGAGCATTATTTCAAGATCAGGAGCTTGCATTTTTGCTTCCTTTGCGAGCATATACCATGCCGCTGCCATTATTATATCGCCTTTTGTTCCTGTGCCATCTCGATAAAGCCTTGCAAGGGAAATCTGTGCTGGCGCAATCATGTTGATGGCATTTCTGTGAAGTAAATGAAAAGCACGCTGAAAATCTGTTTCTCCTCCACGCCCCTGTACAAGCCATTGTGCTAAATGAAGTTGAGCTTTTAAGTGGTTGTTTTGAGCCGCGACCTCCATGAGCTTGCGGGCATTGTGATCATCCTTTGGTCGTTTTAATGTGCCTAAGGAAAGAATTTTTGCAGCAGAAAAAGCCGCTTCAGCATCCCCAAGAGCTGCACCTTTTAAGTACCATTTTAAGGCTTGCTCTATTGCTTCATTTTCACGACTTTGGGAAGAAACACCAGGGAGAGCTTGTTTTTCCTGTGAGGCTTTATAAAGAAGCAGTTGTCCATAATAAAAATAGGCTTCCTTGACGCCTGCTTTGACAGCTTTTTGAATGAATTGCGCACCAAGTTCTTGATTTTGTTTTATAAAGTGACCATCAAACAACATAAGTCCATAGCGTAGTTGTGCTTGGGGTTCCCCCTGTTTTGCGGCGCGTTCAAACCATAAAGCAGCACGCGCACCGTCAATAGGAACAGCACATCCTTCCATATAAATTCGGGCAAGAAGAGTTTGTGCAAAAGGATCATTTTTTTCAGCACGTCGGAGCGCTTCACGAAAAGCTTTTAAATAATAACCTTGGATGTAATAGTCATAGGCTTGGTCATAGTCTCCAGCTTTTAAGGGCTGAAAAGGTTCTTGAGTGTTTGAAGCTTCTTGAATCGTATTGAAAGAGCTTTCAGAATTTGAGATTTCTTCAGTGTTTCCCGCTGAACTTACAGCAGAACTTGCAAGCCCAATCACGCCTAAGATAAGCAGCTTCACGCTTCTCTTGATCATGGTGTTTTCTCCTCATTACCGATCAGAATTTTCACATTTTTTTTTCATCATTACAAGCCGTATAAGAATTTCATTTCTATATTACTTTTTATCTCTCAGTTTTTCGTCTTGGTTCAAGGTAGGGTTGGGTAAGTTAAAAAAGTAGCATAAATGTTGACGAGAGACAGACTGTTTAAAATAGTTCTGTTAAAAATAATAATGATGAAGGGTTATCGTATATAAAGATGCTTATCTTCTATTATATCAAGGGCTTCTCCTCTTAAAATGAAAAAATGCTTACAATGGAGGTTGCTTTTTAAAATACGTATGAATGCTTATGAATAGTGCGCTATCCGTGTGATGTTAGCTTGCATTCTCATCAGAGATCAGCTGTAAAAAGGCTTTCTTTTTTACCGTTGTGAGAGTTCTAAATCTTTTGAGCAGCAGGTATTCCTCTGTGCTTGATGCGATTTCATCATGAAGGTATGCGGGCTGTTGTTTTGTTAAGATATCGGCATAAAAAAAGGAAAGTGGAACATTCAAGATATCAGAAATTTCTTTTAATCGCCCTGCGCTGACACGATTTAAGCCGTTTTCATATTTCTGGATTTGTTGGAAAGTAACACCTAAAGCGTGTCCTAAAGTTGTTTGAGACATTTTTAGCATTTTTCGTCTCAAACGAATTTTTTTGCCAATAAAAAGATCAATATTAAGATTTTGAGATTGCATTTTTCCCCGCCGGTTGCGAGCGCCCTCGCATGAGTATTCCGGGAGTTAAAAGCACTGAACTCAAATCAGCATTTTGCTTTTAGTGCTGAGAAGCACTTGGACATAGCAAAATCTCCCGGAATTCCGGGATACCCACAGGAGTGGGTAAATTCATGTTTGAGTTTTTCAGGCTTTTAATCCCTATTGGTCGTTGCGTATGCGACCAAAACATCTTTTAATTCATAAAGTAATTTCAAGAAATTTACAATAAAAATTAAAATAGTGTCTCTTAACGTGTCGTTTCTTAAAATAGAGGGGTGGCATGTTTTGCATTCAAGCAATAAAGTGTTCACAAAGGGGACTTTGAATAGTGCGCTATCTGTGTGATGTTAGCTTGCATTCTCATCAGAGATCAGCTGTAAAAAGGCTTTCTTTTTTACCGTTGTGAGAGTTCTAAATCTTTTGAGCAGCAGATATTCCTCTGTGCTTGATGCGATTTCATCATGGTGGTATGCGGGCTGTTGTTTTGTAATGATATCGGCATAAAAAAAGGCAATGGGAACATTCAAAATATCAGAAATTTCCATTAAACGCCCTGCGCTGACACGATTTAAGCCGTTTTCATATTTCTGGATTTGTTGGAAAGTGACACCTAAGTGCTGACCTAATGTTTTTTGAGACATCTTCAACATTTTTCGTCTCAAACGAATTTTTTTGCCAATGAAAATGTCGTTATCAAGATCTTTGGTTTGCATTTTAAAGCCCCCCGCCGGTCGCGAGCGCCCTCGCATGAGTATTCCGGGAGCTTGAAAATACTGAACTCAAATCAGCCTTTTTTGCTTTTAGTGCTGAGAGCACCTGGACATAGCAAAAACTCCCGGAATTCCGGGATACCCACAAAGTGGGATAAATTCATGTTTGAGTTTTCGGGTTTTCAAGGCCCTATTGGTCGTTGCGTATGCGACCAAAACATCTTTTAATTCATAAAGTAATTTCAGGAAATTTACAATAAAAATAGTTTTTTACTTACAAAATTTGTTTTTTAATGAGAGGCTATCTGCCTCTTAAACCTCTCTGGAATGATTACCAAAATCATGACATTAGCCCCCGTGTTTTTTGAGAGGGTTAAAAAGCCTTAAGTTTTAAGATCAAAAGAACTTTGGACGCTTAAAAGTTAAACATTTTCAATTCGCTAGTATTGACAACATAGCCAAGAGTAATTATCTTCAATATTCAGGAATAGAAAGGACATATATTATGAAGACCACCCTTTCTCCGCTAATTTCAGAGTTCGAAACCGTTGAACAGGAAAGCAGCTACACTGCATGGCTGCGCGATAAGGTAGCGAGCAGTCTTGCAAATCCATATCCTCCTATTCCGCATGATGAGGTTATGGCTGAAATGGAAGTTATAATCAGTCAGCTTGAAGCTGAACAGGACAAGTGATGCTTCCGGTTGTTTGGTTGTCTTCGGCGCGCGACGATTTGCGTCAGATTTTAACTTATATTGCTCGCGAAAATCCATCTGCTGCGCGCCGAATGAAAAGGTTTTTGGAAGCATCCGTACTGCCATTGGCTGAACATCCATATTTATACAGACAGAGTGAGAAGGTATTAGGATTACGAGAAATTGTAGCGCATCCAAATTACCTTATATTGTATCGAGTAGCTGCAAATCAAATCGAAATTGTAGCTGTAGTACATGCCCGACGTGAATTTCCTATTTTTCTTTAATCTAATGAGAGGCTATCTGCCTCTTAAACCTTTCTGGAACAATTACCAAAATCATGACAACAGCCCCGCGTTTATCAAAGAGACTAAAATGATTTCTTCTACGGTAATGAATTCACACGCAGTCTCTTCATTTAAATTTACACAATTGCTTGCTGTTTGAGGAAGGGTGGGGGGATGATCGTTTCTCTGTGCTATAGGATGTGTGTCTGTGGCATGTGGTGGGGTGCCTTGTAGTTTTAGGCGTGCACTTTAAAAAATAAACATAAGCATTATTCAAATTTAATTTAATGCATGAGTAATTTCATTTATATTAAAAGAGAAATCAGCTTCTTGTAAGCGCTTAATAAGTTTGGGAAATATTTCTTTTACCTGCTCTTTAAAAGAAAGGTAGTAAACTCCACCAACATCTGAAGGGAGTTCAAGGTCTTGTTTTTTTAGAATAGCGACATTTTTGCGAGAAAGTGCAGCGGTTAACATGCCCATTTCGAAAATAACGTTTTGTCGTGCACGGGGTTGAATTTTTTCTTCATCTTGAGATATAGCATAACCCATGTCATCATGCGTGAGGAGTACAATACCAAATTTTATAGAATCTTTACAAGCTTCTTTTTTCAAAGTTTGAATGATGGTTAAACCATTACCACTCGTGTTTTGTAAAATGTATGGTTCGAGATCAAGCTTGAGAAGAGCATTTTCAAGCTCCGTTAAGGCATAACAATCATGACCATGAACGATAAAGATTTTTTTATTTGAGGTATTGGAGGCAGTTTTTGAGGAAGGAATCGCTGATGTTTCTTCTAGATGCTTTGCTAAATCTTCTATTAACTTTTGTTTTATGTTTTCTGTGCCTTGAACTTGAAGTTTTCCTGTGCTTTTATACCAATTAATAATGCCTCCTTCGTAGGTTTTGATCTGATATATTTCAGGGGAATCATGTTTTAGTAATTTACTTTCTATGATTTGATATCCAGCTTTGCAAATTATGTTTTTAAGATCTTCAAGTGTTCCTCTATATTGCATTTTTATGTCCCCTGCATATTTGTATCGTCAGCTATTGGTATTCAGCACCAATATTGAAAATGACCATTTTCCCCAATCATAATGCTTTGTCTTTATAAGACATAGAACGAGAAAGTTTTTATGATCCTTTTTTCTATATATTATATGAAAACAAGACGATAGATTTTTCATCAATTTGATTGAATTATTAAGCAATTTTATTGAGTTTCGAGGTATCCTCTTTATCTGTTATTGTGTGTTCTATATAAGTAATATAGTGGTGAGTATTTGGATTTTTATTAACGCTTTATTTATAAATTCTCCTCCTGTATTACAAGGGGGTGTTTTTACATTTTTCTTGCATTGTTTTAAGCAGTATTAAGGGGTTGTCGTTCCCAAAAATCACTTCTTCTACAGCAATGAATTCACATCCAGTCTTTAAGACTTCATCAAAAGTTGAAAAATCGCTTCCTGCTTGGATAATGGCGGGGGTTTGCATAATCTCTGCCCACCATGTTGCTAACTGGAGATTGCGGGGGTGCGCATGGGGTTTTTTATCAGCACCGAGTTTTCCAAAAAACAGGTAATCAACACCTGTTTCCGCTGCAAGCATAGCACTATGGCGATTGCGTAGATTGCCAAAGCCTATGATTTTTTGTTCCTTTTGCTGATTTTTGAAGCTTTCAAGAGCGTTAAGATCATCTTCTATGTGCAATCCATCAGCCTTTATGCGCCCAGCAATGCGGCTGTCGTCAGCGATGAGAAGGGCTGCGTCATGATGTTGAATATCTTCTGCGTAAGTTTGCGCTTGTTGTTGTAAAAAAGAGCTATCATCTTTCAATTTTTCAGAATCATAGAGGATGACGCATGCAAAAGACTTTGTTTGCAAAATTTGCTGCAAAAATGTTTGTGGGGTGTTGCGCCGAACATCAAGTGTTAAAATCAACTGAGGGAAAAGAGGTGGATCAATTGGTTTATTTTTTTGTTCTGTCATGTCAAATCCCTGTTTCTTAGAAAAAATAACGCTTAAAAATTAAAGTTTCATTCTATTATGCTTATTTGCGATGAAAGTGACCACCATTTTCACGTAATTTAAAGGATTTGTGGGTGTGTGGAAGCCTGCTTATGAGAAATGAGAGTGTTTTTAAGCATAATATGTCGCCTTTTTGCTGTGATACACGTATGGACGCTTTTCGTTCTTTTGCCTTTAAAAAACTTTTGCCTTTTAAAAAATAAACGCTTAAAATGAAACTTGACACTTAAAAATTAAAATTTCATCCTGTTCATGCTTGTTGGCAATAAGGGTAAGCACCATTTTTATGGGACTTCAAGGGGTTTGCAACGTGTGGGAGTCCACTGATGAAATACCAAGGTGTTCTTGAGTATAATACACAATCTTCTCATCGAGATACACGTATTGATGTTTTTCGTTCTTTAGCCTTATTGACGATTTTCATTAACCATATTCCCAGAACGATCTATGAGTCTTTTACTCATAGAAATTTCGGTTTTTCTGATTGTGCAGAAATATTTGTTTTGCTTTCAGGGGTTTCTCTGGGGTTAAGCTTTCATGCGCGGTTACAGCAAAAATCCTTTGCTTTTATCATCCGAAAACTGTGGTACAGAGCTCTGCAGCTCTATGGCGCATATCTTTTTACTACTTTTGTCACGTTAAGCCTTTTTTTTGCTGCCTTTTTATTATGGCGAACAGAAAAACTTTTATCGATGAATAATGTGGGACTCTTTTTTAAAGAGCCTGGTATCGCATTTTTGAGTACCTTAAGCTTTGGGCATCAATTGGGATATAATAATATTCTTCCTCTTTATATCGTTTTGATGTTTTTTGCGCCTTTTATCCTTTATTTGAGTTGTAAGCAGACAAAATGGCTGCTTTTGGGCTCCTTTACACTGTATCTTATCTGCGGATTTTATAAAATTGCTCCTCCTTCTTATCCTTTAGAGGGAAAGTGGTTTTTAAATCCTTTGTCTTGGCAATTCTTATTTGTCATAGGATTGACCCGTACTTTAGCGCTTAAACAAGGAAAAAAAATCGCTTTTCAGTCTTTTTGGATTGTTTGTGCGGCAGCGTATCTCTTGTTGGCGCTGTTATGGGTTCGCTTAAACTGGTGGGGCATTTTGGGGTGGCTTGGCTGGTCTTCCCCATTGTTGAACTTTAATAAAACCTTTTTAAGCTTGCCACGTTTACTCCATGTTCTTGCATTAGCCTTTCTCATTCTTTCTTTGCCGCGCATCAATAAATGGTTTTATGTTTCTCAGAAACATCCTTTAGCAATTTTAGGAAAACATAGTTTACCGGTCTTTGTAACGGGAACCATTTTTGCGATGTTTGGACAAATTATAAAAACAGTGATGACAGAAACGGTTTTTTCCGATACCTTCTTAATAATAACGGGTATTGCTTTGCAATTTGGAGTCGCTTATTATTGTGAGAAACGGCAATCTTGGCAGTGGTCCTTTTCAAGGAAAATGATCCGTTTATAAAAAACATTCCTATAGTGTTTGTTGGGCACGTTAACCTTAGTATAAAAAGTGCGTTGCGCAAAAAAATTAAAAGAGGTAGCAGTTTAAAAAAAAGCGTTCTATACAGCAACAAAAGAAACTTTTTAATACTCTGTTCGTTGAGGGGTATGATTTTGTGCTGATACTTGGAGTATAAAAGCGTGAGTGTACATAAACGTCCATATGATGAACCTATTATCATGATTGAGCATAATGCTTTTGAAAATGCTTTTAATCGTCTCTACGAAGAAACAATGGCGCTGATTGAAAAAACCGCAGCGTATATTGACTCAGAAGGGAAATTAGTGGCACGCTCTCTTTCGGCAGAGGTTTCTGCAGTCTATGCGAAAGAGGCTATGTATTTAAGTACACGACTTATGCAAATCGCTTCTCAACTCCTTCTTCTTCGCGCAGAGCGTGAAGGGGAAATGTCATCAGAACAAATAAAAAAAGAAATTGTAAAAGTGTCACTTCATACACCGACATTGGAACTTGAAACCCCTCATTGGCATGAATTGCCAGAAATTTTTCGCCAATTTGTTTCTCATTCATTGCGTTTAGAAGCGCGGATAACCTATATGCGTGCTGGGTGGGAAACTGCGGACTCCTGTGCTCTAGAAGATGATAATCCAGTGGGAAAACAAATCGAATTGCTCAAAACAGCCTTTGGGCGTTCTTAGAGGTACTCCCCTTGTTTTGCGCGAAGGGGAAATATCATCAGAACAAATAAAAAAAGAAATTGTAAAAGTGTCACTTCATACACCGACATTGGAACTTGAACCCCCTCATTGGCATGAATTGCCAGAAACTTCCCGTCAATTTGTTCTCATTCATTACGTTTAGAAGCGTGCATTTTGTTTCATTTAGAGATGCGGCTGTAGTTTAAGCACTTTGGTCAATAAGCGGCGGCTGTATCTTGAACGATGATAATCCAGTGGGAAAATAAATCGAATTACTGAAAACAGCTTTTGGGCGTTCTGAGAAAAATAGCTTCTTGCTTCTTTCTTGCGATATTTAGAGCAGTATATCCATTTTTTACAACCAAAATTTCACAACTAAAACCAATCTAGAGTGCTTTTTTCTGCCTAATTTCTATTTGAGCGTAGGAAATATCTTGAGTTTATAGCTGAGAGAGGGATAGGTATTGATTTCGAATTATGGCATGGAATAGGGTATGGTTGGTCTTTGTGGGAAATCGACTTTGGTTGATTGCAGCTGGAACACTTTCTGTTGATCTATCGTGTGATTTTGTTTTGGCTCTGATAATGATTAGACGCTAGATAGAGCAGGGGCTTGTACATTAATTTATTTATGCTCTATAATTTATGCCTATAAAGTTGCTGTAAAGTGTGTGTTAATGAGGATAATACACATTGTTGCAGTTTTGGGGCTTCTTTTGTTTTGAATGGAAGTTATTTCCCTCGCGTAAAATAAAATATCCAAAATAAAGTGCCATATAATGAACATCCCATGGGTTCCTTGTGCCCCCATGCAATGTCCCTCTCTATGCAATGTTCCTCTTTACATAATGTCATTGTGGTGTGATGAGTATATTCAAAAACACCTCTCAGTTCTTATTCACATCCGTTGAGCCTCTCTCATTTTTACGCTTGCAAGGGAAAAAGCCGGCATTATCATCATCTTTTGCCAGTCCCCAATGTTGCAACAGCCTTTGGCGCTTGAGACAATTCATTAGAGGCATTTTTAGTCCTTTCTTGTACAGTTTCACTCTATACGGCAATCCCACGTTTCATATGTAAGCGAATGGTTTTGATTGATTCAAGATAAACAGATTTGTAATGAGAAAATCTTAGGATATTCGGGATTCTTATGCAACATACAAAATAATTAATTACCATTATAAATCAATGTGTTGATTTATAATGGTAGCGTCATGCTATAATGTAAAAAGTTTTCGCAAAGTGTGTACCATCCATTGCATAGCCTCTTTACACTTATGAATGTACAATCCAGCACTCTCTATTTGCTCGCTTGCGATGTTTAACCGTTATGGCATTAGATATGATATAGAAAGGGAATTTTTATGCTTTAGAGGGTGCTTGCTTGTAATGTGTGAATGGTTTTGATTGATTTCAGTTATGCTTCATAAAGTGTGTTCCATAAAGATGCTGTTCGTTGTGTGTTATAATTGTATAAATTTGGGGGGATGATTATCTTTTTACTGGTTTTGTCTTGGGTTGTTGTTTTCTTTGTGGTCTTGTCTTTATTCACAAGGGGGAAAAGTGTATAGACTGTAGTTTATGGCAGAGACGATTCGTATTATAGGCATTGATCCTGGATTACAGCGTACAGGGTGGGGCGTTATCGATGTTGTGGGTAATCGTCTTCAGTTTATTGCAGCAGGGACGGTTTCTTCTGATGTACAGTGTGAGCTGGCTTCCAGGTTATGTCAGATCCACAAAGGTCTTTCAGAGGTTGTGCATCAATTTATGCCCCATGAAGCTGCTGTAGAACATGTGTTTGTCAACAAAGATGCTACAGCAACTTTAAAACTTGGGCAAGCGCGTGCAATTGCATTGCTGGTTCCTGCGCAAGCAACTCTTCCTGTTTTTGAATATGCGCCCAACAAAGTGAAAAAATCGGTTATTGGTGTTGGACATGGGGCTAAAGAACAAATCCATATGATGGTCAAAGTTCTCCTCCCACGGGCTGAATTTGATAGCAGTGATGCAGCTGATGCTCTTGCTCTTGCTCTTTGTCATAGTATGCATCGTAAGAGTATTGACCGATCTTATCAGGCTAGGATGGCGATATGATTGGGGTGAAAGCATGATTGGCAAATTAAAGGGCACTCTTGAGCATATCTTTGATGATCATATCCTTCTTGATGTTCACGGTGTGGGGTATGTTGTTTTTGTGTCAAATCGTCTGCGTCCTTCTTTACCCTCGGTTGGGGAGGCGTTAAGCCTTTTTATTGAAACGCATGTTCGGGAAGATGCAATCCGCCTTTTTGGTTTTGCTACAAGAGCTGAACAGGAGTGGTTTTGTCTTCTACAAAATGTTCCTGGAGTAGGGGCAAAGGTTGCTTTGGCAATCTTGGGTACTTTATCGCCAGATGAACTTGCACAGGCTATTGCTTTAAATGATGTTGCGATGATTAGTCGAGCGCCGGGCGTTGGTAAAAAAGTCAGTGAAAGAATTGTGGGTGAACTGAAAAGTAAAACACTCCCCTTTGAACAGGCGGTCAAGACTGTTTCTGTTCCTCAGCGTGAGATGACCAATCAACCTGCGCATGATGCGCTTTCCGCGTTGATGAAGCTAGGGTTTGAACGGGAACATGCATCCCGTGCTCTTGCTCTTGCGATGAATGCTCTTGAGGGGGAAACTGTTTCTTCTGCCCTGCTGATCCGCCATAGTCTCAAATTGCTTTCTTCTCCTACTTAAAATCAAGGTAACAATGCATAAAGATGAAGATAAACGCCTTCTGGGTTCCGCCCCCCTTCCTAACGATCCAGATCGTTCCTTGAGGCCACAAGTTCTCGATGACTTTATTGGTCAAGAAGCGGCACGGGCTAATTTAAAAATATTTATTGAAGCAGCAAAAACACGGCAAGAAGCGCTGGATCACGTTTTGTTTGTAGGACCACCGGGGTTAGGAAAAACAACGCTTTCACAGATTATGGCAAAAGAATTAGGCGTTAATTTTCGCTCTACTTCAGGGCCGGTCATCGCTAAAGCAGGGGATTTAGCCGCTCTCTTGACCAATCTTGAAGAACGTGATGTCTTGTTTATTGATGAAATTCATCGCTTAAATCCGGCGATTGAGGAAATTCTTTATCCAGCCATGGAAGATTATCAACTTGATTTGATCATTGGGGAGGGGCCGGCCGCACGCTCGGTGAAAATTGATCTGGCTAAATTTACTTTGGTAGCGGCAACCACACGTTTGGGGCTTTTGACCACGCCGCTGAGAGACCGTTTTGGCATCCCAATTCGTCTCAATTTTTATACTATAGAAGAATTGGAATATATTGTGCAGCGTAATGCACGACTTTTTGCCGTCAAGATCAGTGATGATGGTGCTCATGAAATTGCACGCCGAGCACGGGGGACCCCTCGTATTGCCGGACGGCTTTTACGGCGTGTTTGTGATTTTGCTTTGGTTAAACAAGCAAAACAAATTGACCAAAAAATCGCCGATGAAGCGCTTTCGCGCCTTGAGGTTGATCATCTTGGTCTTGATCCGCTTGATCGTCGCTACTTGCTCCTGATTGCGGAAACTTTTTTAGGGGGACCGGTGGGGATTGAAACAATTGCTGCTGCTTTATCAGAACCACGCGATGCCATTGAAGATATTGTTGAACCGTATTTGCTCCAACAAGGGTTTATTCATAGAACCGCTCGTGGACGCATTCTAACTGAAAAGGCTTGGAGCCATTTAGGGCTTTCTGCTCCAGCCTCTACAACGTCTATACAAAGGCGTTCTCAACTTTCTGATGCTCAAGAGAATTCATCATTTCAGACATCTTTATGGGATGGGGAAGATGATTAAGACATTCTCTTTATTAAAAGAAACTATGTGAATATTTTATAGCAAGGTCATAAAATACAAGAGACGTGCCTTCTTTTAGCATATTCTGGCTAAAAAGGTTTGGCACTATTAAAAATTTTTTGCTTTTCACAACTTCAACACAAAAATGTGTTCAATCTTTTGATTGATAGATAATTTGCTATATTAGATGATTTTATGGGATATGAAGTCGATGACAGAAATAACACCTTTTAAGAGCAATCATACAAACGCTTTTCATAATTTTCAGGTCCGCGTTTATGTTGCGGATACAGATTTTTCCGGTGTAGTTTATCATGCGCGTTATCTTGAGTTTTTTGAACGAGGACGTTCAGAGTTTTTACGGGATACCGGTTTTAATAATAAGATGTTAGCAGCAGGGGGTGAGGGGGAAAAACTGTTTTTTGTTGTTCGTCATATGGAAATTAATTTTTCAAGACCAGCTAAAATTGATCATCTTTTAGTTGTTAAAACACGTGTTACTCATATCCAAGGGGCCCGCTTTTTTATGGAGCAATCTATTTTGCATGAGATGACCACGTTGGTAACAGCCAAAGTTGAAATTGCTCTGATTAATGAGGAGGCAAAACCGCGACGTTTACCCAAAGAACTTTTTGCAAAAATGCTTGGTTAAAAGTGTTCTTCATTGAATTAGCAGTTTCAGGAAAGATCAGCAGATATAAAGTAATCTACAATCTAAGATTATACATATTTATCATAGCCTAAATGTTTTCCAACAAGGTTACACGATACAGCAAAAGAAAGCACCTCTGCTACAATAACTACAATAAATTGAAGATGATATCCCACAAAATTAAACATACCTCATCCATGTTATGATTCAAAATCAATGTCGCCTCATCCATTTTCTGCTATAAACTCAAGATATTTTCTTTCTTTTGAAGAAAGGTTTGTTGGCATCAGAAAGCAGCGAAAAAGTACAAAATATAAAAAAAATAAAAATGGATTAAGATTTATTTTTATAAAAATGCACATACTCAGCACAATATTGCAATAAAGTGATAATAAGCTATTAGGTCGAAAATTGTCTCAAAACACCTAAAGGGTGTTTTTAAGCAATTTGATTTGTTTTTTTACTGGATTATCATTTGGCATCACAAAAGCGCGTGTTTCATCCATTTCTATCCATCATGCATGACTTTATGTGCTATAATGCGCGATTTATGTGCGCTTCTAAACGTAGGGAATGAGTGAGAGATCAATGTATGCAAAGCAGAAATGCATTCTTGCATTTAAAGTTTCAAAAGCATATTATTCTATATAATATATTGACTTAGAAAGATAAATTATCACTTTTTACGGGCACAACCCCTAATAGAGGAATAGAATAAAATACTTTCATTTCAAATCTGTTCATGTTGAAACAATTAAAATCATTTGCTTACACATCATAAGAGAAAAATATAAATCATTGAAAAAATTGTAAAAATGTTCCTTATGGATCATTTTCAATGCAATAACGATCAAATATCGCAAGTGAGCAAAGAGAGCGAAGAAGCCGGTTTTGATGAAGTAAAAATGTGAAAAGGCTTTTTTCATGTCACAGAAGCTTGTACGTTATACCATGGTGCCAGAGAGATGATAGGCATTGAAAGGGGCTAATTCACAATACAGTGAGATTACATGAGACTTACACTAGATTACATAGGACGTCGTAGGGGTGCATGGGTGAGGCGCATTGTTGTGAGGTGTTGTAGGGTGGTTTATTGTCGTTTTTTGTGCCCGATGGTGTACCCCGTATTCAATTCGATGGAAAATGAGAGAAATAATAGCCTGAGGCAAAGCGTCATCTTTTATGATGATAACATATTTATTTACAATGATAATTCATTGCGTTGTCACTTTCAGATAATTCTGAAACTTGTAAAATTTTTTCTTTTCAAGCTCTATTGCCGCGAATTAATAAAAAACATTTTCTTACATGTCACAAGCGGAGTTGGTGAGTGGATACAAAAACACTTAAGAAATAAATAAAATACCTCTTACGAATCTTTTCAAGTGCTAAGACTTATCGCTGTATTTTAAGCTGGAAACGCGTATGATGATTTAGCGTTCTTTTTATAAACGTAAAGATGGTGGTGCATAATAGATTTAATATTATGCATTTTTATATCTTTTATTTTTATAGTATTTATGGATAAGTCCTTATCGTTATATTTTTCATAAATGCTGTTGTGAAATGAGGGGGGCGTGCATTGAGGGATGTCTCTCGTCATCACTTTTTAAGGAAATTTAAGAAACAAGTCTTGTTTTAGCGCATGGATTTATGTGAAACTAGAGTCTTTACTTAAATTTAGAAACTATAAAATAATCTGTTTTATAAAATTTTAAAAAATGCATCTTTCATTTAGAGGGACAAAAATTATGCCGCATGTAGAACTAACGAATCCAGAAACAATTGGAATGTTGCATTTGTTTATGCAAGCGAGTTGGATCGTGAAAGGTGTTATGATCGGGTTGCTGCTCGCTTCTATCTGGAGTTGGGCAATTATTTTTGATAAAATTTTTACGTATCGGAGAATACGGCGTGAAATAAAGCAGTTTGAACGCACATTTTGGTCTGGCAAAGCGCTAGAAGATCTTTATGCATCATGCAAAAGTCAACGTACCAATAGTATATCCGCAGTTTTTATAGCAGCAATGGTTGAATGGAAAAAATCTCTTGAAAAAGGGACCCATACATCGAAAAGTTTGCAGAGCAGAATTGATAAGGCTATGGATTTGACGCTGGGACGTGAAAGTGAAAAAATAGAATCAAAATTAAGTTTTCTTGCGACACTGGGATCTGCGGGACCTTTTATCGGACTTTTTGGAACAGTTATTGGTATTATGGAGTCTTTTCTTTCTATTTCAGCTTCTCAAAATACATCACTTGCCATTGTCGCGCCAGGGATTGCAGAAGCGCTTTTGGCAACCGCTATTGGTTTGTTTGCAGCAATTCCAGCTGTTATTGCTTATAACAAGTTGACTCATGAAAGTGCGCGCATCATTGCACAAATAGAAAATTTTGCTGATGAATTTTCAACAATTGTATCGCGGCGTATTGATGAAACACGCACAGCACCTTCCTCTTTATAAAAAGGATCTTATCCCATGGGCGTTTCTGTTGCTTCTTCTTCTCGCAAAAATACACGTAGGCGGCATCATTCACAAAGCCAACTGATGAGTGAGATCAATGTCACTCCTTTTGTGGATGTCATGCTGGTCTTGTTGATTATTTTTATGGTCTCTGCCCCCCTTTTAGTGAACGGTGTTCCTCTAGATTTGCCTCGTAGTCAAGCAGGTCCCGTACGAGCTCAAAAAACACCTCTTACGGTTTCACTTGATGCGCAAGGGCGCTTTGCCATTAATCAAGATTATTATGAAACGTCACAGGCCCTGATTGCACACCTGAAAACTCTTCTGGAAGCAGATGCTACACAAAAAGATCAACGGGTTTTTGTGCGGGTTGCTAAAACTGTTGAATATCAGCAAGTATTAAAACTGCTGGCGGATATTCAAAAAGCAGGGTTTTCTCAAGTTGCGTTAGCAAGTCTAGCACAATAAATAATAAGTAATAAAATTGTGCGTAACCGGTTGTTTTTAAGATGTTTTTAAAAAGAGCATAGAGTGATTAAAAATGAAAAAATGTAAGGCATAAGTAAGGCATAAAGAATGAACAAAGACTCTTATCATAGTATGAAACGAGGCTTGGCTTTATCCCTTGTGGTCCATGTCATTTTTCTCAGTTGGGGAGCTATTCAGTTTACAAGCTCTGTTTCTTTACCACAACCATTGGAAGAAATTCCCATTACTCTTGCTCCTTTAGTGGACGAGTTTTCTTCTCAACAAGGAGCCGTGAAGGCTCCTATCCGTGCAATCCCTGCCGTCAAACCAACTATGCAATCACAAGAGAAAGAAGATGCACGCCATATTGGAGAGGGACAAATAGATAGTCTGGCACCGTTTCAACCAAAGGAAAAGCCGCGTCCCGTTGAAACAGCATCGCCACCATCAAGCGAGAACACGTCAGAAATATTTGCACCCGAACTTACAAAACCAGAATTATTAGAAGCAAAAACAGAGGATGCGCCCAAGGTTGCACCTGAGATGCCTTTGGAGGCACCGGAGGATGCGCCCAAGGTTGCACCTGAGATGCCTTTGGAGGCGCCGGAGGATGCGCCCAAGGTTGCGCCTGAGATGCCTTTGGAGGCGCCGGAGGATGCGCCCAAGGTTGCGCCTGAGATGCCTTTGGAGGCGCCGGAGGATGCGCCCAAGGTTGCACCTGAGATGCCTTTGGAGGCGCCGGAGGATGCGCCCAAGGTTGCACCTGAGATGCCTTTGGAGGCGCCGGAGGATGCGCCCAAGGTTGCGCCTGAGATGCCTTTGGAGGTACCACCGGAGGATACACCCAAGGTTGCGCTCAAGCCTGCGCACAAAAATGAAGAAATGATATCGCCAAAAGAATTGGCTCCAACGGTCCCCAAAGTATCAGCAGAGCAGATTGTTCATCAAGCGCCCAAAATTGTACTTCCAGAAAAATCTCTTCTTCCACAGTTTAAACCAAAGTTTGACGGAGAATTTCCAAAGAAGAATGAGGCTGCATTGAATCAAAAGACGCCAAAGCTTAATAAGAAAAACCAAGAGAAACAGACCATTGAAGATATTTTAGCTCTGGAGGAAAATAATTTGCTCAATCGTGCGCGGTCGCAAGGAGGGGGAGCAAAACGTTCTCATACACCAGAAGCTTTGGGTGCAAGAAAAAATATTAATGATACCACAAAAATGGCACAAACATTGGTCAATATTGTAGGGGGATGTATTCAACAGAAGCTTAAACTTGTGGCGCTTGGCGGCGATTTAAAAAATCGTCCGGTCGTGCGGTTGCGATTTTATTTAGACCGTGAAGGGATGGTTGTGGGCGATCCTATCATTGATCCCGTAAGCGGACTTGAGAGTCAACAAGCTATTATGATAAGGCAGGTGTATGCTGCTGTCTTTTCATGCCAACCTTATGCAGATCTCCCACGTGATCAATATGATCTATGGGGGCAAGGTTTTGACTTTAATGTTGATCCCCTCCAAGAAATAAGATGATAAACGAGAAAAAAGCGCTTAACGAAAGGACACATTCCATGATGACTATAACGAGACATAAAGTTTTTGCTTGGTTTATTGTCACTTGTGGGTTGTGGCTTTCAAGTATTTCATCGGGTTATGCGCAATTGAAAGGAACTATTTCGAGCGCTGATTTTAATCCCATTCCCATTGCAATTACAGACTTTATTTCCAATGATTCGATTGGGTTGAAAATATCTGCTGTGGTGACAGCCGATCTTGAACGGTCGGGGCTTTTTTTACCGCTTGATAAAGCAAATTTTTTTGAAAACATTTCTAATCCTAATAAACAACCGCATTTTGCTTCTTGGCAGAAAATAAAAGCGCAAGGTTTAGTTACTGGGCAAGTCATGAGAGAAATCGATGGACGTTTGAGGGTCGATTTTCGTTTATGGGATGTGTTTGGACAAAGACAATTGAAAGGACGGCGTTTTTATACCGCGACAGAACGTTGGCGGCGTGTGGCACATATGATCGCAGATGAGATCTATAGTGAAATGACAGGAGAAAGTGGTTATTTTGATACACGAATTGTTTTTATCGATGAAACAGGCCCCCAAAATGCACGCATTAAACGCTTAGCAATGATGGATCAAGATGGCGCAAATTTGATTTATATGTCTGATGGAAGTGAATTGGTGCTTACACCGCGTTTTTCCCCAAAAAGACAAGAAATGACCTATATGGCTTATGAGGACAATCAAGTACCTCATGTTTATCTCCAACAAATTGAAATGGGGCAAAGAGAGTTGATCGGAACGTTTAATAACATGACAATTGCTCCACGTTTTTCTTCTGATGGACAAAAAGTTATCATGAGTTTGTTACAAAATGATGGGAGTGCCAATCTTTACACTATGGATTTACGAACCCGTACGATGACGCGACTTACAACAACTTCTGCTATTGATACTTCTGCTTCTTATTCACCGGATGGAAAACAAATTGTCTTTTCTTCAGATCGTAGTGGAAAGCCGCAAATCTATAAAATGAATGCGGATGGGAGTGATATTCAACGTATTTCTTCAAACGATGGGAGTTATTCAACACCTATTTGGTCTCCACGGGGTGACTATATCGCCTTTACAAAACAATTAAGCGGACAATTTTCTATCGGTGTTATGCGCCCTGATGGGCAAGGAGAACGAATTTTAACCACAGGGTTTCACAATGAAGGACCAACTTGGGCCCCCAATGGTCGTGTGCTGATGTTCTTTCGCAAAAATCCCGGTATGGGACCAAAAATCTATACGATTGATATTACGGGACGCAATGAACGACAACTCCCTACCCCCAATGATGCTTCGGATCCAGCATGGTCGCCTTTGCTCAATATACAATAAAACAAAATGCGTAAAAATACAGAATATAGAAGGAATATAGTCTCAAGTTTACACAAAATTTCAATAGTTTTTAATTATTTAAAAGAAGGAATTGATTATAATGGGCATGGGGAGTTATGTAGATTTCATCTATCATCTATGGTTGTTGATCGATAATGGAATTTCCTTGGGGAAAATGCTTAAAAAAATTCAAAACAAGACCTTGAAAAAATAGAGTCGAAAATTCTGAGGTCTCTAGAGTTCAACTTTTTATTCAAAGTGTCGCTATATTTTTTTAAACTTCCTCTTCGATTTTGTTTGTGAAGAGTCCGGACTCTTGTCAGGGGGGGGCTGTTGCTCTCTGATGTGTTTTATTCAAGTACGCGGTTGTTTTAGATCTGAATCTTGATTGATTGGTAAGAGCAAAAGGAGAGATTTTTAAGATAAATGACGTTATTTTAGAAATATACGATGCCATAAAGTTAATGCCATAAAGTCAAAAATTTATTTGCAACGGATTAGAGAGATGTACCGGCTTTTTGTACAATACTTTGCTAAAAAATCAGCTCTGGCTTTCCATTTGCTTATTTTTATTCTGTGATGTTGTAAAAACACTGCCCTTTGAGGTGTGGGGATATAGGGCGTATAAACCTCCTTGATATATTCTAAGTGTTTTTTTAGTGCGTAGCGAATATTTAGGGGAATGCATGTTTGTTGAGCCTTAAGTTTCAAGTGAATTTCATGAGTGATTCGTCATAGGAATACGTCAAGAAAACCCCAATTGTTTAGAGGCTAGATCATTTCATTACTTGAGGGTGGGGAGAGGAGGTTAATCTTAAAGAACAAAAAGATCAAATAGAGAGGAATATAGGGATAATCTTTGGGGCATGTAAGAAAGGCGTGTGGCTACAGAGTTTTGTATGCTTTTTTTGGGGATTATGTTTTCTGCGATTGATTGTGGTTTCTTGTTGCATCAATGGCTTACCCCGCTATTGATGCGGGGCTTTTATATGTGCGGATAAAGAGGAGGGGTGACAGATGCTTTTGAAGCCCTCATGCATGAAGAGAGGGCTTATGCAAATGATGGGAATTATACAGACAATTTTGCCAAAATCTCATCACTGACATCAAAATTTGCATAAACATTTTGCACATCATCATCTTCTTCTAATGTTGAAATTAGTCGTAAAACAGACAAAGCTTTTTCTTCATCTATTGGTGCAAGGGTGGTGGCTTTCCAAATCGTTTTAATCGATTCTGCTTCACCAAGTTTTGCTTCAAGTGTTTTGGAAACTTCACCAATATCTTCAAATGCGCAGGTAATATGATGTCCGGTTTCTTCTGATTGCACATCTTCGGCACCGGCTTCAATTGCTGCATCCATGATGTTATCGGCTGTTCCTGCTTCTGGCTTATAGATTATTTCACCAATCCGATTAAACATGAAACTGACCGATCCTGTTTCCCCTAAGGCTCCTCCTGATTTTGTGAAGGCGGCGCGCACATTTGAAGCGGTGCGGTTGCGGTTATCAGTTAAAGCTTCAACAATGACGGCAACGCCGCCTGGTCCATAGCCCTCATAGCGTACTTCATCATAATTTTCGACATCGGCGCCTGACGCTTTTTTAATTGCGCGTTCAATATTATCTTTCGGCATCGATTGTGCTTTGGCATTTTGAACAGCCAGCCTTAAACGTGGATTCATGGCTGGATCAGGAGCACCTTGTTTTGCTGCTACGGTAATTTCGCGCGCAAGCTTAGAAAATATTTTCGAGCGCATTGCATCTTGACGCCCTTTACGGTGCATAATATTTTTAAATTGTGAATGGCCTGCCATAGTTTTCCTTCCTATTTGAGGGCTTTTTTGCCAGTTGGATACTCCTTAGAATTTAAGGCGATAAAGCACGTATCCCACCAGAATAAATGTGCCACAGCATGAGGTGAAATAATCGAATAAACACTTTATAAGAAAATTCATCTTAAAGGTAAAGACATCTTAGTTGAGGATCATTACAAGAGAGATCTCTTGTCGTTGAGCAAAAATAACGCTATAACAGAGTGTAATCTCATAGCAAAATGGTTTATTCCATACCGCGCTTTGTTTTAGGAGTGGTTGGAGAGACCTAAATATATATAAAAAAGTTCCAGTGCTCTTGAGTGGGCGGTAACCTGCCTCATAGAAGAGGCGCAGAAGAGGATTTATAAAAATGGCAACGCAACTTTTGATGCCCAAAGCAACAGCTGTTTGGTTGGTTGATAATACAGCTCTTTCTTTTGATCAGATTGCAGAATTTTGTAAATTGCATGTCTTGGAAGTAAAAGCTATTGCCGATGGTGATGCGGCTTATGGTATTAAAGGTTTAGATCCGATTAGTTCTGGGCAATTGACGCGCAGTGAAATTGCACGGGTGGAGGCTGATCAAAACGCACGCTTGAAAATTTCTCAATCGAGGGTGCATATTCCTGAAAAAAAACGTAAAGGGGCGCGCTATATCCCTCTTTCTCGACGCCAAGATCGTCCCAATGGTATCCTATGGTTGGTTACGAACCATCCCGAGTTGAAAGATGCACAAATTGCACGGTTGATTGGGACAACAAAAGCGACAATTGAACAAATCCGCCTTAGAACCCATTGGAATAGTGCAAATTTGGTTCCTCTTGATCCTGTAGGGCTTGGTTTGTGTTCGCAAATCGATTTAGATTTTGAGCTCCAGCGTGCGGCGAAAAATCGCCCTGTTGCTGCAGAAGAAGATAGGTCGTTGCTTCCCGCTTCTGTGACGGAAAACGCTGCTCTAGAGGAAAATGAGAGTGAAGACAATCTGCATAAGACTTTTGACGCTGATAAAGTTTTTGCAAAACTGAACGCGCTGCAAAAAAATCGTCAAGATCAAGATGATGCATAAAAAGCCATGACGCATAAGGGAAACATTTCTTATGGAAATGTTAGAGGAATGGCTGAAGAGAAGAAAAATTGGCAGAGACTTAAAAGTAAAAATGAGGACGAAAAAACAGAAAAAATTTCTTCTTCATTAGGAATTAACGGTTATTCTTAAAAATATTTTTAAGAATTTACCCTTCTTTACGAAATTCAAGGAGAAACGGACTATGCGCTCTACCAAAAAAAACCTCTCTCATTCCTTAGCTATCCTCTTTCTTTTCTCACTATGCTTGGGTGGGTGTGGCAAAAAAAATGTTGGTGCACTTAACGGTATGAATGGCGCTTATATGAATGATGCTGGTTTGAATCAGGTGTCACCAGGCTCAGGACAAGAATTTACGGTTAATGTGGGTGATCGCGTGTTTTTTGGTCTCGATTCTTCTTCACTTGATGCTGATGCTGAACGTATTTTAACGCGCCAAGCAGAATGGTTGCTTCATTATCCTTATTATTCTATTATGATCGAAGGTCATGCTGATGAGAGGGGAACACGTGAATATAACTTGGCACTTGGACAGCGCCGTGCTGTTGCTGTGCGAAACTATTTGGTGTCTCTTGGTGTGTCCGCACAACGGATTCAAACAATTTCTTACGGAAAAGAAAGACCTGTAGCAGTATGTGATGATATTTCCTGTTGGAATCAAAATCGACGTGCTGTGACAACGTTGAGTGACATGAATAGTCATTAAAAAGAAGATTGTTTGTTTCAACTATTCAATAAGCTCTTAAGGGGAAAAAAATGTATCGTAAAATCAATTGGAAAACACTCTTTTATATGTGGGTTTTCATAGCTTGTTCTACTTCACTTGTTCAAAGTGCGGCACGAAAGGCTTCCGAATATCCTGCACATGATACGGATAAAGTTGATGCAGTTGATAAGGCAACTGATGACGTGAAGAAAGCACCTGATGCAGCCGATAAAGCAGCATCTGATACAGCGGAAAAAGCCACTGACGCTGTTAATAAGGCTGTCGATGCTGTGAAGGAAGCACCTGAAGCAGCTGATAAAGCAGCATCTGATGCAGCGGAAAAAGCCACTGACGCTGTTAATAAGGCTGTCGATGCTGTGAAGGAAGCACCTGAAGCAGCTGATAAAGCAGCATCTGATGCAGCGGAAAAAGCCACTGACGCTGTTAATAAGGCTGTCGATGCTGTGAAGGAAGCACCTGAAGCAGCTGATAAAGCA
>NZ_JBHIQZ010000004.1:0-16881 GCF_042196865.1 Bartonella sp. AC130YNZD | reverse complement strand
AGCTGATAAAGCAGCATCTGATGCAGCGGAAAAAGCCACTGACGCTGTTAATAAGGCTGTCGATGCTGTGAAGGAAGAACCTGAAGCAGCTGATAAAGCAGCATCTAGTGTGGTGGAAAAAGCCACTGACGCTGTTAATAAGGCTGTCGATGCTATGAAGAAAGCACCTGAAGCAGCCGATAAAGCAGCATCTGATGTGGTGGAAAAAGCTACTAGTGTTGCGGAGCACCAAGGGATTATTTTAGAGAATCAACAGGCTTTATTTAAAGATTATGATTTAGATAAGCTTTTGCATAAGATACGAATGGTGCTTGAGCATAACAGTTTAAAAAATGTTAACAAGCAGTTTCACGAGCTTTTTGATACAGAAGCCTCTTCTGTTTATTCTTGTTCTTTTGAAAAGTCTGCTGTAGATGAAAAATCTCAGACTGTAAAAGAAGAGATGGAGCAGGACCATAGTACAGGTGATCAGACAAAGGTTGCTGCTGTAGAAGCTAAGGTGGAGAGCCATGACCATGAAAACAGTCAACCTTTTAACAAAGCGCATGAAGTAAGTGCTCCAATTGAAGCACATCAGAGTGACAATCTTTCTTCTTCTAAAGCTTTGTATAAGGAAGGGTATGATTTTATTCGTTCTGCTAACTATGTTGATGCTGAAAAAAGCTTTTGCGCTTTTCAAAATCGTTACAAAAAAGATTCTTTGAGTGATGACGCTTTATTTTGGTTGGCTGAATCTTTGTTGGGGCAAAAACGCTATCATGAAGCAGCACAAGTTTATCTTACCGCATGGTATGCAGATAAAAAGAAGCTCTATACCTCCGAGATTTTGCTGAAATTAGCAAGAAGTATGGTCGCTCTTGAGCCAAATAAAGACGATTGTGCTCATTTTGTGAAAAAATCAAAACGTCAACAAACATTAGCATCTGTTTTTTGTAAACCTGCAAAATAAACAGCGAGGTCGTTTTCGGTGTGCGTTAGACTGGCAAGAAATCTCTTTAAAACATCGGATTTTATTCAATGTCAGAAGTTGATTCTTGCCGTCTCAGGGGGAAGTGATTCTTTGGCTTTGATGTTTTTGGTCAAAGAGCATTTGGAAACTCTCGTATTTCCTCCAGAAATGATTGTTGTCACGGTTGATCATCAATTGCGTAAAGAATCGATGCGTGAGGCAGAAACTGTTGCGAAAATTTGTCGTGTCCATGATATTCAACATATCACTGTGCGATGGGAAGGCGAAAAGCCAAAGACGCATATTGCTTCTAGCGCGCGTGTTGCACGCTATAATCTCTTGGTTAAAGAAGCACAAAAACATGGCGCATCAGTTATTATGACGGGCCATACACTCAATGATCAGGTTGAAACCTATCAAATGCGGTATCAACGTCTCCAAAAGAATAGAGGTGCTTTATATAGTGAAGCTGTTATGCGTGATGGAGTTTCTGCGGGCGTTTTTGCCGGTTTTTTGCGCGGTGAAGCCGAGGGTATACATGATGAGGATCATACCAGAGAAACGAGAAAAAATATTGCCGAAAAAAACTATGATCCCCTCTATGAGCGTGGTTTATCCTGTATTCCGCGTGAGGCGTTGTTGCATAGAAAAGTGCGTTTGATTCGTCCACTCCTTGGTGTAAAACGCCAAACATTACGGAATTATTTACGTTTACAAGGACAAACATGGATTGATGATCCAACCAATGAAGATCGCAATTTTGAACGTGTGCGCGTGCGTCAATCTCTTTCTCCACAAAAATTGGCTTATATTACTCAAAAAATAAATGAAGCCGCATTGCAGCGTCGTCAACAAGCAAAAAATATTGCTGATTTGATCTTAGCGCTGGATATTACTGTCCAACATGGGCGTTGTTTCATAGCAAAGCCTGCGCTATTTTTACAGAAACATTCCAGTTTTCCTTTCGTGGTGGGGCTCTTTGCTGTGCTGATGGGAGGGGGATTTTATTTGCTCCCCAATCAGAAATTAAGCATGCTTGTTCAAAAACTCTGTCTCGATTCTCCAGAAAAGAAGCGTTTTACTTATGCGGGCTCTGTTATTGAATATAACAAGCAGGGAATTTCTTTGTGGCGTGAAGGGCGAAATATGAAAGAGGCTATCATTGAGCCAGATAAAACTTTTATATGGGATGGGCGCTATCATATCACAAATCATGGATATGAGGCTATAAAGGTTGGAGCCGCAAATTTAGAACAGCTGAAATTTTTATTAAAAAATAGCGATTTTGAGCTTGAAAAGCCTCATTTTCCCTCTTTACAATCGCTGCTGATGATCTCAAATCATAAAGGGTATGATATTCCAGAGTTGCTTTCTCAAGCAGTTGTTCATAAACATGTTATCGTCAAGCGGATTATGGCACCTTTCGATTGGCTTTCCTCACGAGAAGATGCTGCCTTGGTGAATGTTGTGGAACCTTTTTTTAATATTGAGGTGAAAAGATAAAGGAAAATCACTCTAAAAGAAAATAAACAGCTTCTCATCCCTTGGCAAGGGACTGACAAGGTTATATGTTAAGGGGAACTGTTTGAAATCTATATTTGATTAAGTGGGCTGAATATGAATTCCAATTACCGCTCTCTCCTTATTTGGGGAGTTATTGCATTGATTTTGATTGTGTCGTTTTCTCTCTTTAATGGAGATAGCCAACGTTCTGGTGGTGGAGAAGTCTCCTATTCTGAATTTTTGCAAAAAGTTGAGAATAATGAGTTGAAATCTGTGACCATTCAAGGTCAAAAATTAACAGGAAAAACCATTGAACATAGAGCTATTTCAACCTATGCTCCTCGCGATCCAGGTTTGATACAAAAATTGGAAAGCAAAAACGTTAATGTTAAAGCTATTCCTGAAAGCTCTGGAAATAGCATTTTCCTCAATCTCCTCTTTTCCTTGTTGCCTGTTATTATTATCGTGGGGGCGTGGGTCTTTTTTATGCGGCAAATGCAAAATGGGTCACGCGGTGCAATGGGATTTGGGAAATCGAAAGCAAGATTGCTTAATGAAGCGCAGGGGCGTATTACCTTTAAAGATGTTGCTGGCGTTGAAGAAGCAAAGCAAGATCTTCAAGAAATTGTTGAATTTTTACGCGAACCACAAAAATTTCAACGCTTAGGGGGGCGTATCCCACGCGGTGTTTTGCTTGTTGGTCCTCCAGGAACCGGTAAAACTTTGCTAGCACGCTCTGTGGCCGGTGAAGCCAATGTGCCATTCTTTACCATTTCAGGGTCTGATTTTGTTGAAATGTTCGTTGGTGTTGGGGCAAGCCGTGTGCGCGATATGTTCGAACAGGCTAAAAAAAATGCACCTTGTATTATCTTTATCGATGAAATTGATGCTGTTGGACGCCATAGGGGGGCTGGTCTTGGCGGTGGAAACGATGAACGTGAACAGACCTTAAACCAGTTGCTTGTCGAAATGGATGGGTTTGAGCCCAATGAAAGTATTATTCTTATTGCCGCAACAAACCGTCCCGATGTGCTTGATCCTGCTTTATTGAGACCAGGGCGTTTTGATCGGCAAGTTGTTGTGCCAAACCCTGATGTTTCTGGGCGTGAACAAATCTTGAAAGTGCATGTGCGCAACGTGCCTTTAGCGCCTAACGTTGATTTGAAAATTTTGGCAAGGGGTACACCAGGATTTTCCGGTGCGGACCTGATGAATCTGGTCAATGAAGCTGCTCTTATGGCTGCAAGCCGTAATAAAAGAGTTGTCACGATGCAAGAATTCGAAGATGCCAAAGATAAGGTGATGATGGGGGCTGAACGTCGTTCAACCGCTATGACACAAGAGGAAAAAGAACTCACTGCCTATCATGAAGCAGGACATGCTATTGTGGCTCTTAATGTGCCGGTTGCTGATCCTGTCCACAAAGCAACAATCGTTCCAAGGGGAAGAGCATTGGGAATGGTGATGCAATTGCCTGAAGGCGATCGCTATTCTATGAGTTATCGCTGGATGATTTCTCGTCTGGCCATTATGATGGGTGGACGTGTGGCTGAAGAATTAAAGTTTGGAAAGGAAAATATCACCTCCGGTGCTTCTTCTGATATTGAACAAGCAACGAAATTAGCACGCGCGATGATCACACGGTGGGGATTTTCTGATCTGCTTGGAAATGTAGCTTATGGCGATAACCAAGATGAAGTCTTTTTGGGTCATTCTGTTGCGCGAACACAAAATGTTTCTGAAGAAACAGCGCGCATGATTGATATGGAAGTGCGTAAGCTTATTGATGATGCCTATAAAAATGCGACAAACATTTTGAAAACAAAAAGAAAAGAATGGTTTGCTTTGGCACAAGGTTTGTTGGAATATGAGACTTTAACGGGAGCTGAAATTAACGAAGTTATTGCAGGAAAGCCTCCTTCACGCACACAGAAAGATGAGGGGGCTGCGCCACGGGGGTCTTCTGTTCCAAAAACTGGAACGGTCAGAGCAGAGATAACAGTGGTAGATGAAAAAAATGCTGAAGCAGCTCCTAAAACAGTGCCTCATAAAGAAGAGACCGATAAAGGCAAGGCAGGTAAAGCAGAGGCAGCTGTTGGGAAAAAAACAGCAAAATCCGGTAATGTTGAGCCTAAGGAGGCTCAGTCTAAAGAAGTGCAATCGGATGAGACTGAGAAAAAATCGCAAAGCACAAAAAGTACCACAAAATCAGTCAACCGCTCTAAAAGTAATGCTGAAAAGAAGTCCAATACTGCGGGACATGATAAAGAAAAATAAGAACTGTTTAATATCGCTTGAGTGACGATGTTTTAGGAAAACTTTTAAATTCTTTGAGAAAGGCGCAAGTTTTGTTTGCGCCTTTCTTGTAATATTTGCAAAAATATGGAAGCAAAAAATTAAGCAAAGCCGTTGTATGATGACGGCTTTAGCATGCTACAAGGCAAGGTGGACTGTTGCTTTTCTAATGTGGTAGGGGTTGTAAGGTTAGGCGATAGATTTCCTTGCTGATTTGGTAGGGTATGAGGTTTGATGCTGGGTTTCTTTACGGATTTAGCAAGTGTGTGAGATTATCCGTTGGTTGTGTTAAAGGGATGTATAGAGCATTTTGAGGAGATAATATTGCTTTTATGTGTAAGGGTGTAAACATAATTGCTTGAGAGTGGTTTAGATGTGTAGATGGTGAATAGGGGGCTTGATTGTCTAAATGCATGAAGGTTTAAGATCAATGATCTGATTTTATACGGGGAGAGGAGGACTATTGTACCAAGGGGGGCTTGTTAGGGTTTTAAGGAAAAGCCAAGGGAAGAATTATATATTAAAGGAAAGAGGCATGGTGCAAAAATATTTTGGTACAGATGGAATTCGGGGGAAAGCCAATTCATTTCCTATGACACCCGATTTTGCCATGAAGGTGGGGATGGCTGTAGGGGTTTTATTTCGCTCACAACATCAATCTCATCGTGTGGTGATTGGCAAGGATACAAGATTATCTGGCTATATGTTGGAAAACGCTTTGGTTTCAGGATTGACTGCTGCGGGGATGGAAGCTTTTTTATTGGGTCCAGTGCCAACACCTGCTGTTGCAATGCTTTGCCGCTCTTTGCGCGCGGATCTTGGGGTGATGATTTCTGCTTCTCATAATCCGTTCTATGATAATGGAATTAAACTGTTTGGTCCTGATGGTTTTAAGCTTTCAGATGATATGGAAGCGAAAATTGAACAATTGATCGATACAGATCTTTCAAAGTCTTTAGCAAGTTCTGCCGAAATTGGTTATGCAAAACGGGTTGAGGGAGATATTTATCGTTATATTGAATATGCCAAACGAACTTTGCCGCGTGATGTTCGCTTAGATACTGTGCGTATTGTTGTGGATTGTGCCAATGGGGCTGCTTATAAAGCGGCTCCCCGTGCTTTATGGGAATTGGGGGCTGAGGTTTTTGCTATTCATGATGAGCCCAATGGGACCAATATTAATCAAAAATGTGGATCAACCGATTTAAGCTCTTTAAAACGAAAAGTGCATGAAGTGCGTGCTGATGTGGGGATTGCTCTTGATGGAGATGGAGATCGTGTTCTCATTGTTGATGAAAAAGCACAAACGGTTGATGGAGATCAGTTGATTGCTGTAATTGCTGAAAATTGGCATAAAATGGGACGATTACGGTGCAATGGTGTTGTCACAACGATTATGTCAAATCTTGGACTAGAGCGTTTCTTGAATAGCAAAGGATTGCACCTTGTAAGGACAAAAGTTGGAGATCGTTATGTTGTCGATGCCATGCGCCAAAAGGGATATAATGTTGGTGGTGAGGCTTCTGGCCATATCGTGCTCAGTGATTTTGGTACAACGGGTGATGGTTTGGTGGCTGCATTGCAGATTTTAGCCTGTATGAAGGAAAGTCAAAGCCCTATGAGCCAATTGTGTAAACGGTTTGAACCTGTACCGCAAATTTTAAAAAATGTAACGATTAAAAATAAAAATGTCCTGAAAAAAAATCCCGTCAAAACGGCCATTGATCAAGCAGAGAAACGGTTGGGAAAAGAGGCACGGCTGGTGATCCGCGCTTCTGGAACGGAACCGGTTATCCGTCTTATGGCTGAAGGCGATGCACGAGAAGTATTGGACACTGTTGTGACAGAGTTGATGGATGTTATTATTCATCATGATGTACGCATGGGGACTGCACTTGAGGAATCTTGAATTTTTTGAGAAAATTATCAGATCATCTTTGAATAAAGGTCTGATTATAATGTGGGATTTTGGCAATTACAAAAGGTATGATTATTAACTCAGTGATGTAATAACGGTAATGGATACTCTATCTACGAACAAAATTAAATAAAAAAGGGAAAAGTCCAATTCTAATAACTACAATGCGTATAGATTTCTCTATATTTCGTAAGATATGAAAAATATGCCTTTTTTTGATTTTCCTTTTTCTTTTACTTATTCGTAAACCGGTTATTAGTTTAACAGAGTTTGTAGGGGGAGAGTTTATTAGTATTATTCATTCTTTTTACTGGATATCCAGCGGGTGCAGCGCCCCATGAACATCAAACAGCAATGGTCATTGTGGTTATATCATCTTGATGTTTCTAAGTGCCGCTGCCAATTGGAGATACGATACGCTCTCTATTACGTTTAGCTCCTCCTAATTATGAACTTATACTTTTCCAATAATTAGTAGAATAATGAGAAAGAGATGAGAATGATCAATTTTTTCACGACAGTTCTAATGTTTATAAAGTAAAAAAAGCCGTGTGATGTAAAAATAATGAACATTTTTTGTATCTTGGAGAGATACACTCTATATTCATGTATGATTTTAAGATTTAAACATAAAAGGATTGAAGCTTTCTATAATACTGGTACGACTGAAGGGATTAGAACCGCCCATACTCAAAAATTAAAGCGTATTCTAAGTGCTCTTGAAGTAGATGTATCGCCAAAAGATTTTGAGTTATTCGTCTTTTTGATTATATCTGCTAAAGGGTGATTTCAAGGGTTATTAGTCAATTACTGTAAATGGAAATTGTCGCGTAATATTTCGCTTTGGTAGCATAGATGTCGAAATGGTTGATTATCTGGATTATCATCAAAAAGGAGATCTAAACAATGATGAAGAATCCTTCACATCCCGGTGAATTATTGCATGAAGATGTGATCAAAGAGCTTGGTTTATCCTTTAATGAAGCAGCAGAGTGGCTTGGTATATCTCGTGTAGCACTTTCTAGAGTTTTAAATGAAAAAGCCGCTATGAGAGCTAATCTTGCTATTAAGCTTGAAATGTTTGGTGTAAGCACAGCACGTGCTTGGCTTGCTGTGCAAACAAATTATGATCTATCAAAAAAATTCCTTAACAACAGTCTTATTGCATAAAAGAGTTTCAAACGGCGGTTAAATTTTTGCAACAGAGACGTATACAAGAGCTAAATCATGCGTATGAGCGTACAAGGTCAAAAGATGTGACGCGGGGGTAAGACAAGGAATAAAATCTGGTTTCTATAGTCTGTTTGGCTATAATAAATGTAAGCAAATGAGGGTTTTATATGTTGAGTGAAGAGGAAATTAAGCTGCGTCGCATTTATGCTGAAAATGCATTGGCAAGCCAACGTTTAGAGGGATTAGAGCCAGATCCGCTGGTTGTTGCTCAAGTAGAGCGTTATATTATAGGTGAACTTGAAATAAGTGATATCATCACAGATTATATGGAGCGTGTAAGACGTGGAGAAGTATAAGGGGAGCGGCGATTCTTATACTGATCCTGAAACTGGTGTGATGTATAATCGGCTTGGTATTAAAGACAAAGCCACACTGCAGCGTGTAGAATCTACTATTACTTATGTAAAATCTTTCGAATTTGTACATACTCCTATTGGTGGTAAATTTGATCTGGATTACATGAAAGAGATCCATAGAAGGCTGTTTGGCGACATATATGAATGGGCGGGACAAATTCGTTTAGTGGATATTGCCAAAGGTAATAGTATATTTGCTAGTTATAATCAGATTGAAAGTTATGCACCGAAGATTATACAAAAGCTCGCAAAAGAACAGTATCTGCGTGGTCTTGGCGCTTATGACTTTAGCCAAAGGGCTGGATATTACATGGGCGAGTTGAATGCGTTGCATCCGTTTCGAGAGGGGAATGGGCGTACTCAGCGTGAATTTATGGTGCAGCTTGCTCGTGAAGCTGGTTATCATATCAACTGGAAGGGTATTGAGCGACAAGAAATGACACGTGCGTCAATTGAAGCACATTTTGGTAATTCAGAATATCTGTCTGCACTCATCTATAAGAACCTTATCAAGTTTACAGAAAATAAAAGGGATGATGTTTCTCAAGGTATTGGCAAAAATATTGCTTTTTGCGTTGATCTTAATAAAGAATGCTTGGAACAACAAAAAAAGAAGATTGAAACTCCTTGGGATAGAGAAAAGACAAGTTTTGCTAAACGTCAAAAAGAAGAACTTGAACAATCACAAAATGATTTGAATGTTGTTGCAAAAGCAACAGAACGAGAGCCATACCTTGCGGCTTATATAGATAATTCTAATTTAGAACAGAAAGCGCTTAGCGCTCTTAGGAATGAAAAATCTTATGTTAATATGTTTAAGGAGTTAAACAGTCGTTTAGCATCTATTTATAAAGATCCGCAAGAGGCTGCGCTTAGGATTGAGCAAACAATTTTAGCGGGTAAAGGCGATAAATTGCCTGATATTTTGGAAAGGGAACCTGATAGAGCAGGCGAACTGCGTGGGTCAGATCGTTTAATCGATAAACTCAAATCTACAGGAAAAGAACGAAAAGAAGCGCTTTATCATGTTCCTTTTGCACTTTCTTCTATTAAAAAGCTTCAATCCTTTTATAAGAATTCTTATGAGATACATATGGATAGTTTTACGCGGGAGCGTGAACAGTTAAAAGTAGAGGTTCCGTCACTTTCACAAGAAGCAGTGACTTTTATGAAAAATGTTGAAGCTGGTCGTGATAGTTATTCAAAGATACCAGAGCAGATCAATCAAGAGTTTTTAAAGCTACAAAGTGCTTTAGATAAACGTTTTGGACAGGATGCCATTCATAAACAAGACTTTGACTTGTCAAAAGCAATACCCCAAAATCAGCCGCAAGATAAAAAGCTTGTGAACGAGCTTCAAACAGCAGTTAAATTTTTGCAACAGAGACAACAGGAGCAAATCAATGCGATAGCGGAAACAAAGTCAAAAGATGTTTCGCGATAAAGAAATTTAGAACATTAGAAACTTGTTATTATAACTCATTCTATCCACACATAAGAAGGTAACTAAAGGAGTTTTACTATGAGTGTAGCCGTAGATTCAAAAGATGTTGTTCGAGCAAATATAGATAAGAAGTTGAAAAAAGAAGCTGGTGAAATATTAGCAAGTTTAGGACTTACGGTGTCTGATTTCATACGAATTTCTTTAGCTAAAGTTGTTGATGAAAGAGGATTACCATTTGATATGTCTATTTCTAATGCGGAAACGCTTAAAACTTTTGAAAAGAGTAAAAAAGGATAAGATGTATATTTCGCGAAAGATATGAATGATTTATTTAAGTGATTTCGACAGCTTTTAAAAAGCATCACGGCGTTTGAAGGGGTCGTAATAGATTTCTGTTACACGAAATTTTCCTTCGAGGCGTTTGCATTGGATGATGACATCTATCATCGAGATTAACAAGCCGCGGATATCATCGCGCGCTAAATTACCACCACCGTCACTTTCTTTGACTAAAAGGGTCATTTGTTCGAAGGCTGCAAGTGCTGTTGAGGCGTGGACGGTGGTAATGGAGCCGGGGTGACCAGAGTTGACATTACGGATATAGTAAAAGGCTGTACCATCACGCAGCTCTTGCAAAAGAATTCTGTCGGGGCGCATACGCAATCCAGATTCAAGCAGTTCTTTTGCTCCAGCTTTTGCTAAGCCTTGATTATCTTTTGAATAAAAGAGCTGCACTTTGTTTGTGTGTGGAACGACAAGCTCGGGCGTGTCTTCTATGGTGAGAATTCGTTCATAGTCAGGGATTTTTGCAATTAAAGCTTTGGAGAGGGTTGTTTTACCAGAACCGGTTTTGCCCGATATTAAGATATTTTGTTGTGTAATAATGGCTCTTTCTAAAAAGGTGCAAAAGTCTTTGGCGATAAAGAGATCTGTTAGCTCTTTGTCTGTATCAGAGAGTTCGGATAATCGTTCTGTCATTTGTTGCGTGGGTGTGAAACTGGTGTTTTGGGCGACAGAAAACAGATTGTTTTCATGTAAACTTTCAAGAGAAAAAGTGCGTGATGAAGGTTTACGAATGGTCATGCTAATGGTATTGGCTGCAACTGCTGGAGGCATAACAATTTGTATGCGTTCGTTGTTTGGCAGTGTTGCGGAGAGAACGGGGTTTTCTACACTGATTTTTTGTGTTGTGTAGGCAGCAACAACTTTCGCAATCCCTTCTAGTTCGCTGTAGGTTAGCTCTTTTAAGATGTGGGTTTGCCAACCATTTGGACCCTCAACAATCACTTCGCCTGGGCGATTGACAACAATCTCAAATAAATTTTCATTATTGAGGAAGTCATCTAAGATTTTTAATTTTGTTAAAACGATAGAGGCTCGTTCTATGTTTTTTGCTGTTGGCATAATGTGACTTTATTGGCTTAATGAAAAAAGGAATAGCTGGGAGTAGAACGGTTCCTTTTGCTCTTTACGACTAGTTTATAGACAGATGAAAAATCGAGATCTCTTGCTACAAAGATGTTGACGAGTTCGCCTTGAAATTTTTCTAAGGTAGGAGGGATATTGATTTGATTTTCAAGAGCAATACTGGCGGCCTCTTTTCCAGTGTTGTTTGCGCCTTCAAAACCGCCGCCTCCAGAGTTGTTTGAACCTTCTTTATTGGAATTGCCTACTATTTTATTTGTTAAAACTGTTGTGGCACCATCAATAACGGTCAACAAAAGGGAAGAGCCAAAGCGTTCCCACCAATGGGTGTTGATGTTGCCATCAAAACCAGCTCTTCCTAAACTGTCTGTTGCGGGTGAGGCAAGGTCGATGATGACACCGGTTGGAGTTTTTGCTCTTGTCCAGAGAACAAAGAGGCGGGATTGACCTTGTTTTATCCCTCCGCGGTATTCGCCAATCACTTGGGTTCCTTTATCAAGCAAAACAACGCGCCCATTGTCAGAGAGGATATCACGGTTGATGATGCAGCTTGCAAAGCCTGGTTGCTCACTGTTTAATGCCGTTTCTAAGATACAGGGGATAGAGGTTCCCATGGCGATGATAAAGTTCCTATTGCCGATGAGTTTTGCTTTTGTTTCTTCTGTTTTGGTAGGCTTTAATAGGGTCGCAAAATTTTGTGTGTCTTGAAGGGCAGGAGAATTTTGCGCATTCGCGAGATTTTCGAGGGCATGGAATTTTTCAAGGGGGGTGAGAGTGGTGTTGACGATGTCTTTTAATTGAGATTTAGAGCCTTTGGCAAAAGCTAAGACAGGGGCGCGTCTTGCGGCATCAAGTAGTGGGTCATCTTTTTTCGGTTCTTGTGCGAGTGGTTGTGGGGGTGGTAAGGTTATTGGCGCTATGTTTGCACGCGGGTCAGAGGGCGCGAGCTCTAAAGGGGCGAGGGAATTGTGAAAGCTTTGTTCTTGTTTTTTATGAGCTTTTGCGGTGTCTTTTTGTTCTGTGGGGGGGGGATAAGATGTTCCAGAGCACATAGCCGCAGATTCCTATACAGGCGATTGCGACAACTATTTTTTTGCCGGCGGTTTTGGCGCTATTGTTTTTGCCATCCCCAATAGATCCGCGATCTTCGATGATTGATTTATCACTCATGTGTTGTCCCCTTTAATTCCCGCTTATTTAAAGATCTGATACAATTTTACGTTCAACAGCTGGTGAGGTGGTTCCGGTTCCTGGATTAACGCCTTTGGGTTGATAGGCTTCATTAAAGACGCATAGGACGTTTTTTCCCTGTCTTAGGGTGAAGCGTGCGCTAATGGCATGGACAATCACCATGTTGCTTCTTGTGGTTTTGGGAACCAGCGCTTCTGTACCGTCATTGCTGACAATATAAATGGCAGGGATTTCTTGGTTGTCGGGAAATGTAAATGTTGTTGTTTTGCCATTGTCATAAACAGATGAGGGTTCAAGAGTGATAGAGCCTTGAGCGGTGTAAGCCCAATTGCGTGGTCCATAGGTTTCAGAAGCGTTGAAGATACCATCAATCTGTTGGGATTGTTTTTTTTCTTGTCGCATAAGGGCTGCAAGTCTTCTTTGTTCTGCTTCCTCTTGTGGGTAGCGGAATTTCACAAGGAAATATGTTTCTTGTCCAGAGGAAATTTCTCCATCTTTAATGATGAGTTCAAATTGATAAGAGCGCTTTGAGCCATCAAGCTTTGTGGTGACGACTTGGAGATTGGTAATGGGTTGGATTTCTCTTGCCTTTAGAAAAAGAATATTACCCGCTGGTGCAACTTCCCATGCAACGCTGTTGCCAATCGCTACATGAGCAATTTCTTCATTGGCAGAAAATTCTATTTGTACGGATGAGCGTATGGAGCCAATAATTTTTGTGACATTATAAGCATCATAATTAATAAAGCGAATGCGGCTATCGCTTGGCGCGCGGGTGGGAAAAACACTGGCATGGCTTATATTCATCAAAGAAAAGGCAACAGCCATGTTGAGAATGAGAAAAAGAAAATTTTTTTTCATGATCAGTTGACCACTTCCGGATCGGTTCTATATTCATTAACAATAAACCCTAGAGGATTTATTAAACGGTTTTGGACAGAGATAGGGGCATTGATATATTCAAAGGTAAGTGTTGAGACCCAGTGTGTGATAAATTCTTTGTTGTTGTCGTTGTTACGCACAGTTCTGTAGTAACGCACTTGGGCGACATTTTCATTGATAAAAGAAATTGATTTTATTGTTATTGTAACGGTGGCGTGTTTATAAAGAATTTGAGGACTTTGGGGATTTTTTGCGCCGTACCATCCAGCAAATCTTTCTCGTTCTTCAGGTGAAGAGAGGAGAGAGATGGTTTCGAAGTTATTTTGTGTTTCTTCTACGACGAAACCTTCACGGAAGCGGACATATTTTGCGGCGAAGTAGCGTGTGATGGCTTCGTCGACGTTTGTGGGACCTTCTTTTAAGGCTTCCACAACTTCAACAATGCCGGTTGAATGTCGACGCGAATGACAAAGGGTTCCACGGTTTTAAGGGGTGTGAGGGTGATGACCGCGAGAGAAGACATTATTGCAACTGCAACGGCGATGCCGGCAATGGTAAGGGAGACGCGGGTGGTGCGGCGTGAAGCGAGCATGCGGTCTTGATCAAACGAGCGCGCTTCGGCAATATATTGTTCTACGTCTTTTTCTTTCATGCCTTTTTTCCGCAATCTTTGTAGGATTTTATTTCTTCATCCGTTAATTTTTGTGTGAGAAGCATTTCCAGCTTCCCTTCTTTCACGGGTGAAGGGGTGTTGTTACTGATGATAATGGGTGTGGGCGTGGGTTTTTTCTCTTCCCAATTCCACATCGATTTGTTGAGCGGTCGCTTAGAATATCCATCACATTTTGGCAGTGACTTCAGCGTGTTTGGTGAAGACATACAGCCACTGAGAAAGAGAAACGGTAAGATTACCCCAATTTTTTTAACATTCTTCCATTTCCTTTCATTTTATTAGGCCTAATACTGCCATTGCTTTCTGTTCCATCTTATCCATACGCTTCTTCATAGCTTTGAAAGGAGCTTTTACTGCGTCGACACCTGCTTTCGTTGATCCTGTAAGAGCAGCTCCACCAGAAGCTAAAGCTGATGCGATATCAGGGAGTCTGAGGAAAAGGTAAATACCACCAAGACCAACAACCAAGAACTGAATTAAAGTAGTGAAGATATTTGTAATATCTCCTGAAAAAACTTTCATTGAAATGTTAACATATAAACCACCAAGCAGCACGACTAACACATATAAAATGATGAAGTTTGCAACTTGCCCTAACCATGCCTCTGTGAATTTTCTGGTTGAGGAAAACATATAGAGGCTTATGAAGAGTGGTCCTATTGATAGGACAAGAAACAAACCCAATTTAGCAAATAATGAAACAACAAAACCGACTAGACAAAAAAAGGCAGCAGCAACTAGGCAGATAAAACCAGCAATCCATGTCGCAATAAACATCCCCATTTGAGTCAGACCTGTGTACTGGTTTGCTGCGTCCAAAACTTGTGCTCCAGCTTGGTTCATCATATTGTCCCATACATTTCGATCCACATGTGCACCTTGTGTGACATTTGCAATGGCATTTGGCAGATCATGGAAAAATATACCACTGACCCACTCATTATAAAGAGCAGCCTTTGTGGCAAGTGAAACAACGATGCCGAGTTTGAAAGTTGTCGCTATAAATTCCCATAAGGGCATGGAAGAGCGCCCATAGATGATATTGTAGCCCATAAATATAATGTAAATGGTACAAGACAGCTTAAGCGGAGCACCTAAGCTTGATGAAAGATGGGCAATGGCGTCATTCATTGTCTTTGTAAGGGGATCCATCAACATATTGTCTATCTTAGTGAATATGCCTTTGCTTTCTACTGCCATTGAGATGCTCCGCTCTTCATTATGTCTTAATGGTTATTTTGTTGTTCTTCTGCCGCGCGCTCTTTTGCTCTTCGTTCTTCTTCAGCGCGTGTTTCCGCTCTTTGTTTTTCGAGTATTTTTTGAGTCTCAGCCTCCCTTTTTTCAAGTCTGGCTTTTTGTTTCGCCATAAATTCTTCATATCTTTTGCGATTTTCTTCTGCAATTTTACGACTTCTTTCTGCTGCTTTTGCTTCATACTCTTTCTGAAGTTCTAAAAATGCTAACCGCATGTTTTCACAATTTTTTGAAGTTCCTGCAAATCCACATTTCGCATCCCACTCTAGGCGTAATTTTTCATCTTTTTTAAATTCTGCGACGCTATAGGTTTTTTCACATCCAGCAGCGATAATTCCAGTGCCAAGTAGCAATGTTGTTATGAGAACTTTATTCATCAATATTTCCCCTTTTTCCTTTCAGTTTTACAAGGTTTGAGCACAATCTTTAAATTATGCTTGTGTTATCGGTTTTTATAACCAGTGATGATAAATCTAGAGCACAGACATAATGTTGCCATAAATATATTATAAAGTACATAAAGCTCTTTAAGTTGAGCCACTAAAGCGCAATAGTGGTGTGTAATGGTGCTATCCATTATTTTTGTAAGGGAATCTATTACAGTATCATCTATCCAAGTAAATACACTTCTGGTTTCTATTGCCATTTAGATGCTCCGCTCTTCATCGTGTTTTTTATAGTTTAATGGTTATTTTGTTGTTGTTCAGCTTCTCTTTTAGCGCGTTCTTCTGCTTCTCTTTCGGCTTGTTCTTTTGCTTTTTCTTCAGCTTTCCATTTTTCTAGTTCAGCTTCTTTTTTTGCTATTTCGGCTTGCCTTCTTTCATGTTCAGCTCGCATTTCGGCTTCAAATTCTTCCTGCGCTTTACGCATGTTTTCGTTGTGTTCCCTAATTCTCTCTTCAGCTTTTGCTTCATATTCCTTTTGAAGTTCAAGTTGTGCTAATCTTAGGTTTTCACAATTTTTTGAAGTTCCTGCAAATCCACATTTCGCATTCCACTCTCCCATCAATTTTTTATCTTTTTTAAATTCTGCAACGCTATAGGTTTTTTCACATCCAGCAGCGATAATTCCAGTGCAAAGCAGCAATGTTGTTATGATGATCTTGTTCATGTTCAAGCCCCTCTTTTTTTTCGTTTATTGACCACGCAGTTTTTGGGCTAAAGCTTTGGTTCGTGCTTTAAATTCTTCCATTTCACGTCTTTCTGCAGCTTTTTCTTCTGCTTGTTGAATCATCATGGCAGCTTGCATTTGGAGTATTTTTGTTTGGAGGTCTGCTTGTACCGCTGATAATTGTGCTTGAATGCCTTGAATTTTACCTGCATCTTCAGTACTTCCAAGTTCGTCAAGGAGCTTGGTAATTTTTTTTTGTGTTTCACTGGCTTCTTCGTAGACGTCTTGTCCTTTTGCCGCTTCTCCTACTACGCGCTGTTCAGCTTTTTTCACTTCCTGTGTGTAAAAAGCATCTACTGCCTCTTTTGAGTCTGCGCCCCCCGCGGGCTCTTTGTATTTAAGTTCTTCTTGCCATTTTTTCGTGTTTTTGCTGCCGCCACCACCGCTGCCCATCGATTGTTGAAAGTGGTTAAAGTCAGAAGGGAGGGCGCCACTGCTCCCTTGCTTGTTAAACATCTCTTTCAATCCCGAAATGTCAGGCTTGACATTTAGGGAGTTATATAATTGTTTCGCTTGATCGAGTTGGCTCTTTAATTGGTCAAGCTGTTGTTTGCCTTGCTGAATTTGTTCTTGCAATTTGTTAAGTTG